>CALZAP010000055.1 GCA_945614335.1 uncultured Prevotella sp. | reverse complement strand
GTTGCCACATCGCTTGATATGAACTGCATGGTGTCGTAGATGCCCAGTCCGGCTGTAACGCTTCCACCGGGAGAGTTGATGTAGATAGACACGTCCTTGCCTGGGTCTACAGAGTCAAGATACAACAGCTGAGCCTGCAGAGTGTTGGCAGTATAGTCGTCTATTTGTGTACCGAGGAAGATGATACGGTCCATCATCAGTCGTGAGAACACGTCCATTTGAGTCACGTTCAGCTGACGTTCCTCAAGAATATATGGGTTAAGGTACTGAGCCTGTGAGCTCACCACTTCGTCAAAAACGAGGCCGTTAATGCCTAAATGCTTCGTTGCATACTTTCTAAAATCGTTCATGTCTTATATATATAAATATGGTATAAAAATAGAGGTTATCGACCCTCTTATACTCGTTCGTGGAACAAAGTTAATAAAAAAAGTCGATAACCTCTATATTTTAGAGGATTTTTTTCAAAAAAACCTTATTTTTCTTGCATCATCTTGTTGAAATCGTCTAATGAGACGGTTTTTTGGTTCAATTTAACCACTTTTTTCACTGCATCTGCAAGTTTGACATCAATAGCGCGCTCAACGAGATTGTCGATGTAATTCTTGTCCTTTAGCATGTCGTTGGCATACTTTTCAAGATACTCCTCAGGCACGTTGTTCATGCCATACTGTGCAAACTGGATGCGTGCTGCCTCAACAGCCACTGCCTTCACGTCTGCATCGTCGATCTTTATCTCGGCAGCCTTCACGAGCTGGTTCTTGATGAGGCTCCACTTCAGCTCCTTGATGCTTGCGTCGAAATGCTCGTTGACGAAAGCCTCGCCCTTCTCCTGATTGTTGTTGAGCATGATGCGCTTCAGAAGCTCGTTGGGGAATGTCAGTTCGCCAACCTTGTTTTCTGCGTAAGCGCGCACGTCGAGGAGGAACTTGTAGTCAGTGTCGCTCTTCAGCTGGTTCTTGATGCCCTCGGCAATCTTCTGGCGGAAGTCTGCCTCGTCCTTCACGTTGTCCTTGCCATAAATCTGGTCGAACAGTTCCTGATTTACCTCAGCCTTAGCAAAGCGTGAGATTTCTGTAACGAGGAAGGTGAAGTCAGAAGTCAGTTCCTCGGCCTGTGCATCTTCAATCTTCAGCAGCGACTTTATCTCTGCTTTGCCCTCTGGATATGCCTTCCTTGGGTTGAATGTGATAACGCTTCCGAGCTTGGCACCGTCAAACAGTGCACGCTGGTCGTCAACCTTAATATATTCCGGCATGAGCACTGCAGCCTCAACCACGATACCGCCTTCCTTGGCGTTGCCGTCGGCATCGAGCTCGCGCAGGTCGCCCTTGAGCATGTCGTTCTGTGAACCGTCATATTCTTCCACCTTGTCGTAGTGGCCTGCACGCGACTGGAACATCTCCACCTGCTGGCTTACGAGCTTGTCGTCAACATCGATGTCGTAGTAGTCGATGGTATCGTCGGATGTAAGCTCTATCTTGAACTCTGGAGCAACGGCGATGTCGAAGATGAAGGTGTATGGACCATCTGCTTCGAGGTCTTGTGGCACCTGGTTGGCGTTTGCCATCGGTTCGCCGAGCATGTCGATGTTATTGTCTTTGATGTAGTCGTTAAGGTTCTTGCCGATGAGTTTGTTTACAACGTCAGCCTTTACCGATGCACCGAACTGGCGCTTGATAAGTCCTATAGGAGCCTGTCCTACGCGGAATCCAGGAACATTAGCCTTTTTGCGGTAATCCTTAAGGGTCTTGTCTACTTCTGCCTGATAGTCATCTTTCTCAATGGTCAGTGTCAGCACGCCATTGACTTTGTCGGGGTTTTCGAATGAAATATTCATTTGTTATTATCTATTATTTTGTTTGTAATCACATTTTGGGCTGCAAAGTTACATATAAAAGGTGTAATAGCCAACATTTTTTCTATTTTTAACTCTTTATCCGATATTTTTCTCCCTTCCACCCTCCAAATCATATCTCTCTCCTCTACCCTCCAAATCATATCTCACTCCTCACTCCTCTCTCCTCACTCCTCACTCCCCACTCCTCACTCCTCACTCCCCACTCCTCTGAAACTCCTTCTTTCTGAGCACGAAGCTGTTGCTGAGATACTTCTCTCTTACTATCTTGTTTTCAGCAAGTTCCTCCGGGCTGCCCTGGAACAGTATCTTTCCTTCAAAGAGAAGGTAGGCACGGTCGGTGATGCTGAGCGTCTCCTGTACGTTATGGTCGGTGATGAGAATACCGATGTTGCGGTCCTTCAGTTTCCATACTATCTGCTGGATGTCTTCCACGGCGATAGGGTCAACGCCGGCAAAGGGCTCGTCGAGCATGATGAACTTCGGGTCGATGGCAAGACAACGGGCTATTTCCGTGCGTCGGCGCTCACCTCCTGAGAGTTGGTCGCCTTTGTTCTTGCGCACCTTCTGCAGTCGGAACTCATTTATCAGGCTTTCGAGCTTTTCCCGTTGGTATTCACGAGGCTTGCCAGTCATCTCGAGCACCGACATGATATTGTCCTCCACGCTCATCTTCCTGAACACGCTCGCCTCCTGGGCAAGGTATCCAATGCCGGCACGGGCACGCTTGTATACAGGAAACTTTGTGATGTCGAGGTCGTCAAGATAGATATGACCTGCATTGGGCACAATAAGTCCCGTGGTCATATAAAACGACGTAGTCTTGCCGGCACCGTTAGGGCCTAACAGTCCGACTATTTCTCCTTGCTTGACGTCTATCGAAACGTCATTCACCACCGTGCGCTTGCCATAGCGCTTCACCAAGCCTTCGGTGCGCAGCACCATGCGGGTTTCGTTATTTGTTGTCTCGTCCATGTCGAATATCTGAAATTTGTGGCAAAGGTACTGCTTTTTTTTCATCTACAATCCCTTTACTCCCATTTTTTCAGCACTTTTTCAATAAATAAACTAAAAAACTGCATCTTTAGTGTCAGTTTCTCACATCTTTTGTATACCTTTGCAACCGAAAACGTATCACATCTTGATAAATCCACAACGAAGAAAATAATATTATGTTGATAAACAAATGGCTTAACACACTCGGGCGTTACCTGATACTTATGGGCAGGACATTCCAGCGTCCGGAACGTATGCGCATGTTCATGAAAGAATATGTGAAGGAGATGGCCCAGCTTGGTGTCAACTCAATAGGCATTGTGCTCCTCATCTCGTTTTTCATTGGAGCTGTGATATGCATCCAGATGAAGCTCAACATCCAGAGTCCCTGGATGCCACGTTGGGTGACGGGATATACCACGCGTGAGATTATGCTTCTCGAGTTCTCCTCGTCTATCATGTGCCTTATACTGGCAGGAAAGGTGGGCTCGAACATCGCCTCGGAAATTGGCACTATGCGTGTAACACAACAGATTGACGCACTCGACATTATGGGTGTGAACTCGGCATGCTATCTGATACTGCCGAAGATTCTCGGCCTCATCACCATCATGCCGTTCCTCGTGATATTCAGTTCAGCCACAGGCATACTCGGTGCCTATGCCACGGCATACATAGGCCATGTGCTTTCGCCCGACGACCTTACGGCAGGCCTTCAGCACGCCTTCAACCCGTGGTTTGTGTGGATGAGTATCATCAAGAGCCTATTCTTTGCCTTCATCATCTCAAGCGTCCCTTCGTTCTTCGGCTACACCGTGGAAGGAGGTTCGGTGAATGTGGGCAAGGCGAGCACCGACGCTGTGGTATGCTCCTCGGTGCTTATTCTTTGTAGCGACGTCTTCCTGACGCAGTTGTTGAGTGTTTAGAAAGAAATGGAGTATGATTGAAATAAAAAACCTTTGCAAGTCGTTTGAGGAAAAAGAAGTACTCAAAAACATATCGGCTACGTTTGAGAACGGGAAGACCAATCTCATTATCGGACAGAGCGGTTCGGGAAAGACCGTACTGATGAAAAACCTCGTAGGCCTGCTCGACCCTACGTCAGGACAGGTGCTTTACGACGGACGTGACTTTGTGACCATGTCAAAGCGCGAGAAGATAGGACTGCGACGTGAGATGGGAATGATATTCCAGTCGGCGGCCCTGTTCGACTCCATGACAGTGCTCGAAAATGTCATGTTCCCGCTCGACATGTTCTCGAACATGAACTACAGGGAACGGGTGAAAAGGGCTCAGACATGTCTTGACAGAGTAAACCTTGTAGACGCCGAGATGAAGTTTCCGGGAGAAATCTCAGGAGGAATGCAGAAGCGTGTGGCCATTGCAAGAGCCATAGCCCTCAACCCTAAATACCTCTTCTGCGACGAGCCAAACTCCGGTCTCGACCCAAAGACATCGCTCGTCATCGACGAACTGTTGCACAGCATCACACACGAATACAACATAACCACCATTATCAATACCCACGACATGAACTCTGTCATGGGCATCGGTGAGTCTATTATATTCATCCACCAAGGTCATATGGAATGGCGCGGCGAGAGCAAGGACATCATGACATCCTCCAACCAACTGCTCACCGACTTCATCTTCGCCAGCGACCTGCTGAAGAAGATGAAAAAAAGCATTACGGGAAGTTAGGCTCACTTCATAAGCCACTTCCCGTCTTTTTCCACCATCGGAACAACAATTTCCTCATTCACACTGTCGCCGAAGCACAACATCAGGAACACGCTGGTCACATTCCTCACCGAGTCGGTCGACGACCTCAATATACGTATGTTGTTCACCCCGTTATGCTCTTCCTTCAACCCGTATACAAACATCTTGGCGTTTACCACCAATTGGTCACGATAAGTGGAAGGAATGGAGTCTGCACGGTACACTCCATCAACAAAGTAACCATATCCACCAGCCATCAGACTGTCGTAATAGGCCTTGGCAGCCTCAGCCGCCATATCCCGCGGCTCCTTATCAGAGCAGCCCATGGCCAAAAGGCCAAAGGCTGCACAAAGTAATATTTTTCTCATACGAAAAGTCATCACGCTCCATCCGGATTACTTCTGGCGGATGAATATGTTTATCGGTGTTCCGCTAAGGTTCCAGTTCTCACGTATCTTATTCTCAAGGAAACGCTTGTATGGCTCTTTGATATACTGCGGGAGATTTGCATAAAACACAAATGAAGGTATCTGTGTGTTAGGCACTTGGGAACAGTATTTTATCTTTATGTACTTACCCTTTATCGATGGTGGCGGATAGGCCTCGATGAGCGGTAGCATAGTCTCGTTGAGCTTCGTCGTACCAATCTTTGCCGTGCGGTGCAGATATACGTCTTTTGCCGTTTCCAGCACCTTGAAGATGCGCTGTTTGGTGAGAGCGGAAGCAAAGATGATAGGGAAGTCCGTAAATGGCGCCATGCGTTGGCGGATGGCTGTCTCAAATGTGTCAATCACCTTCTGAGTCTTGTCTTCCACCAAGTCCCACTTGTTCACCACCACTACAAGGCTCTTGTTGTTCTTCTGTATGAGCTGGAATATGTTCATGTCCTGAGACTCGATACCACGTGTGGCGTCGAGCATGAGTATACACACGTCGCTGTTCTCAATGGAGCGTATGGAACGCATCACGGAGTAGAACTCAAGGTCTTCAGTCACCTTGTTCTTTCGGCGGATTCCCGCAGTGTCGACGAGATAGAAGTCGAAGCCAAACTTATCATAGCGAGTATATATGCTGTCTCGTGTAGTACCGGCTATCTCGGTCACGATATTACGGTCCTCGCCAATGAAAGCATTGATGATGCTGCTCTTGCCGGCATTCGGTCGTCCTACGACGGCAAAGCGAGGTATGCCTTCCTCAAGCAACTCGCCAGTGTCTTTCTTTAGTCTGCTCAGCACCTCGTCGAGCAGGTCGCCGGTGCCGCTGCCTGTTGCGGCACTGATGCAGAACGGGTCGCCCAAGCCCAGCTTATAGAACTCGGCTGCATAGTACTGCTGGACGTTGTTGTCGGTTTTGTTTGCCACGAGTATAACTGGAAGTTTCGTGCGCCTCAATATTTGTGCCACATCTTCGTCCCAGTCTGTCAAACCGTTCATTACGTCCACGAGGAAGAGCACCAGGTCGGCTTCCTCCGTTGCTATAATCACTTGTTTCCTGATTTCTTCTTCAAAAATGTCGTCAGAGTTTACCACCCATCCACCGGTATCCACAACGGAAAACTCCCTTCCGTTCCACTCGCATTTGCCGTACTGGCGGTCGCGTGTGGTGCCAGCCTCGTCGCTGACTATCGCCTTTCTCGTTTTCGTCAGTCTATTAAACAATGTAGACTTGCCCACGTTCGGGCGTCCTACAATAGCTACTAAATTTGCCATATATTTCTTTTTTTCTATTCTACGTTAAAATGTATATCAGAGTTTAAGGAGTTCAAGGAGTCCAAAGGAGTTAAAGACAATACTCTCTCCGCTTCCTTTCTGATGAAATCTCGGCTCGTACATTTCTCACTCCTCTCTCCTCTCTCCTCTCTCCTCTCTCCTCCCTCTTCCCTCCTCTCTACTCCGGATTATATCCAAAGCTGTTGAGCTCTTTCTCCGAGCTGCGCCAGTCTTTGTCCACCTTTACGAATATCTCGAGGAATATTGGTTTCCCAAAGAATTTTTCCAAGGCCTTACGACTTTCCGTAGACACTTTTTTCAGTGCAAATCCCTGATGTCCAATGATAATGCCCTTTTGCGACTCTCGTTCCACGTAAATCACGGCATTTATCCTTATCAGTTTCTGCTCCTCCTTGAATCTGTCTACCCGCACCTCTACCGAGTATGGTATCTCCTTGTCGTAATAGAGGAGAATTTTCTCGCGGATAATCTCACTCACAAAGAACCGCGCAGGCTTGTCGGTAAGCTGGTCTTTGTCAAAATAGGGAGGGCATTCCGGCAAAAGATCGTAGATGCGTTTCAGAAGCATGTCTATGCCGAACTTGTTTTTTGCAGAGATGGGCAGTATCTCAGCCTTTGGCAGCAACACGTGCCATTTCTCCACAATGTCACCAAGGGTTTTCTGGTCGCTCTCGTCTATCTTGTTTATCAACAACAGTACTGGCACATTCATGCGTCCCACCTTTTCAAGAAAATCGATGTTCTTCTCCGGATTCTCCACAACGTCAGTGACATAGAGGAGAATGTCAGCATCTGTCAATGCCGACTCAGAGAAAGCGAGCATCGACTCCTGAAGTTTATAGTTTGGCTTCAGCACGCCGGGAGTGTCGGAAAACACTATCTGCATGTCGTCCCGGTTTACTATACCCATAATCCTGTGTCGAGTAGTCTGAGCCTTGAATGTGGCGATGCTGATACGCTCGCCCACCAATTGGTTCATCAGTGTCGATTTTCCCACGTTGGGATTACCCACGATATTTACAAATCCTGCCTTGTGCATGTTACGAATAATAATTAATTGCGCAAAATTACACATTATTTTATGGAACACCAAACTATTTAAGTATAATTAACTACCCACAGTCTTTTAACCCCATTTCTCCTATCTGTAATCCGCCCGCATCTTTTTGCATATAAATACGCATTTTGAATACAAGGTTTGAAGGGGTGCGGATTGGCTTCAGGTAGGCTCTGCCTCCACTCTGCCTCCGCTCTGCCTCCGTACCAAAGT
>CALZAP010000054.1 GCA_945614335.1 uncultured Prevotella sp. | reverse complement strand
GAGGAGTGAGATATGTCCGAGCCGAGAAAAATATCGAAAGGAAGCGGATTGACTATTGTCTTAACTCCTTAACTTCTTAACTCCTTAACTCCTTAACTCCTTATTTAACTTTCAATTTTCAACTTTCAATTTTCAATCTCCTTGAACTCCCGTAAATTTAGTATATTCGAAATTAAATATTTTATAAATTGAAAAAGACATGAAACACGTTATATGCTCACTGCTACTGGCAGCCACGACACTATCCGCCAATGCCGCCGAAAACGACAAGGCTCTTGAAAAGGCGGCATGGTTTCTTGGGGCTGACGCAAAAGAGATGACACTAAGCTATACTGCCACTGTCCCTGCTACGACAAGGGCTGCAACGGCAGAACCTGCACTGTATGTATACAACCGCAACGGCGAAAAAGGGTTTGTTGTGGTGTCGGGCGACAAAAACAACACCATTCTCGCCTACTCCACCGAAAATATCTTTGATGCCGACGAGATGCCTCCCGCTTGCAAGGAATGGATAGACAGCTACACCCGCGGCAAAGCACAACTCACCATTTCTGCCCACGCCATCAAACCACTGCTAAAGTCAACCTGGGGACAAGGTTTCCCATATAACATGAAGTGCCCGATGGAACGTCGGTCTGAATATGAGGGAAAGCAATGTCTTACAGGATGTGTGCCGACAGCTATCGCCCAGGTGATGTACTATTACCAATATCCTGAACGCCCCACAGGTTCGGTGTTCTATTACGACAGCAAACAAAGCACCTGGAGGGAACTTGATTTCGACAACCAGCCGAAATTCGACTGGGAGAACATCAACAACGAATACGAGACCACACCTACCGTTGAACAATGCACAGCCGTTGCCGACCTCTTCGTCAGTGTCACCCATGCATCAAAGGCAGACTTCGGCTACGACGTGACACTCGCCACGCCAAAAAGCTCGGTGGCACGCATGGCTGACTACTTCGGCTATTCGAAAGACATTACCCATCACGAGCGAAGTGACTATGATGACGACACATGGGCATCGCTCATCATTACCGAACTAGAGGCTGAACGACCAGTTATATACAGAGGCGCAAACTCTACAATTGGCCATACCTTCGTATGCGACGGCTACGACGGCAACGGAATGTTCCACATCAACTGGGGTTGGCGTGGAAAGTCAGACGGCTATTATTCTCTCTCAGCCCTCAACCCAGCAGACCAGGGCGAAGGTGGATCAGACGATGGTTACAACAACGGTCAAGCCATAGAATGTGGCATTCGACCTGCATCGTCAACAGGCATAGAGGGCTGCCTTGCCACCTCGCCTGAGGTCAACTTCCATCGCAATGCCGACGGGTCATGGCAAGTGACATCAGCAAGTCCTATCTCCTCTGTGGAACTCTTCTCTTCAGACGGCAGGACTCTCTTCTCCTCAAGCAATGCAGGCAACACCGTCACCCTGCCTGCCACCGACAAGGGCTACGGCATACTGCACATTATCACTTCCGACAAGGAAACAATAAGAAAAGTCAAATAATCACACCAGATGAAAAAAACGACATTGACAAAAGCTGCCGCCATCACTTGTATGGCACTACTCACGGCGACACACGCCGGAGCAACTGAAGGCACTACAGCCGAAGGCATGAACAGCCCTGCTGCAACTGCCTACTACCTGAAAGGCAAGGTGCTCGACGACACCGGCGAACCACTCACCGGAGCCGTAGTAAAGATAAAGGGTACGGCTACTGGAGTGCTCACCGACCTCAACGGCGACTTCACCATTCCCGTGGCCAAGCAAGGACGATACACACTCAACATCACCTTTGTGGGCATGACCGCCATAGAGACACCGGCCACCACAACAAAGGCCATCGTGGTGAAGATGGAAGCCGACAGCAAGGTGCTCGACGAGGTGGTGGTATCTGGTTTCCAGACCATCTCACGCGAACGCAACACGGGTTCTGCCGTGATAGTAAACAGCGAGAAACTCAGCAAGATACAGGCCACCACGCTCAGTTCGAAACTCGAAGGCATGACGCCCGGACTCACCATCTACAACGGAGACATGAGCATACGAGGCACGTCCTCATTTGCCGTGAGCGGAACACCGCTGCTCGTTATCGACGGACAGCCTGCCACAGGCATCTCGATAGACAACATCAACCCAGAGATAATTGACCAGGTGACGGTGCTGAAGGATGCCGCTGCCACATCGCTCTACGGAGTGAGGGCTTCTAACGGTGTGATAGTCATCACCACCAAAAACGCCGCCAAGGACAGGCTCGACATCAACGTCTCGGCCAACTACTATCTCAAGCCCCTGCCGTCGCTCAGCTACAAGCACTACGCCTCAACAAGCGACATCATCGGCCTTGAGGAGGAATTCCTGCTCTCCGACCCCGACTACCAGGCCAATCCGCTCGCCTACTTCAACACACTTACCAACAAGTCGAATGCCACCTTCATGACCCAGGTAGACATGATATACTACCAGCTTGCCAAGGGGGAAATAGACCAGGCAGGGGCTAAAAGCGCCATCGACGCCTTGCGTAACAACGACTACAGAAAGGAATACCGCGACAAGCTACAGCAGATGGCCATCACCCAGGACTACAGCGTCTCGGTGTCCAAGGGTGGCGACAAACACAACTTCTTCGCTTCCGGACGACTAAGGAGCAACGGCATGTACACAAAGTTCAACGACAACAACACCGCTCAGCTCTACCTTAAAAACGACCTGCAGGTGGCACCATGGTTCAAGCTCACCTTAGGAGCCGACTTCTCGGTGCTGAAGAGCAAGTATACTCAGGCCTCCTACCTCGGATATGCCAACGCCATGCCCTACGACCGCCTCTACAACGACGACGGCTCGTTGGCCTACAGGTATCCCTACAACCAGGTGCTCGCAGCTACTTTCGACAATGCGCAGGGACTTCAGCCCATGGGCTACAATGCTGTGGAGGAGTCGGGGAAAAACATTGCCAAGACAGACAACACCTACATGAAATACTTTGCCCAGACCGACTTCAAGATAGCAAAGGGGCTCGGGCTCGAGTTGAAGTTCCAATACGAGAAACGAATGGTTGACCAAGAGGAATACGACGAGGCAGACTCGTATATGATGAGAAGTCTCGTTAACGAGTTCACCTCAACCAACACCGACGGCTCCTACACCTACAACATACCACAGGGAGGCCGCCTCTACAGCGTGAGCGCCAACTACAGCTACTACAACCTCCGCGGACAGTTCAACTACAACACCACCATAGCATCGAAACACGACATCACGGCATTGCTTGGAGGTGAGATACGCGAAGACAACTACCGTTCATGGAGCTCAGAACGCTTTGGTTACGACGACCAGAAACTCACCTACTCACAGGTGGACTGGCAGACCCTTTCACGCGACGGTGTAGTGGGACAGCTCTACTCCAGCATTCGCCGCCGTGCCGAGAACCTCTCTGTGTCAGAAACCAAACACCGCTACGTGTCGGCCTACTTCAATGCCGGCTACACCTACGACCAGCGATACGCCTTCAACGCCAGTGTGAGAATAGAACAGGCCGACCTCTTCGGCACCGACCCGAAATACCGCTATCGTCCGCTATGGTCTGCCGGTGCCAGCTGGAATGCCAACAAAGAGGAATTCATGAAGCAAATCTCATGGGTGAACCTTCTGAAACTGCGACTCACCTATGGTATCACGGGTAACGTAGACCAAAGCTCGTCGCCCTACCTCCTCGCCGGCTTTGCCACCACCCTCCACTCCGGCGCCCCTGTAACGATGATACTCACTCCGCCAAACAGTTCGTTGCGTTGGGAGAAGACATCGACATTCAACGTGGGTGTAGACTACCGCTTCCTCGGCAAACTGTCAGGAAGCATCGACTTCTACCGCCGTTATAGCTCCGACTTGCTCGTAAACAAGAGCATCGACCCGTCGCTCGGATTCGACGGCATGGCAAAGGCCAACAACGGCGAAATGAAAAACGTGGGAGTGGAATTCGTGGCCACCTACGACTGGCTGAAACGCAAACAGACAAGTCTCTCAACCACTTTCTCCGCTGCATACAACAGCAACACCATTGAGAAAGTGGACTACGAACCTACAGACGCCATAGACATGATACAGTCGCCGGCAAGCAACTATCGCGTTGGCGACACCTATAAGTCTGTATACGCCTACCGCTATGCCGGACTTACCTCCGACGGAAACCCCTCTGTTTACGACGAAAACGGCAACGTAGTGTCCATAAGCCCTGTAAGAAGTGCCGACGCAGTGGTTTGTGTAGGACAGCTCACACCCAAGTGGAGTGGAGCACTGTCGATGGACTTCAGATACAAAAACCTCGGAGTGTTCCTCAAGGCTGTGTACTACACCGGTCACTCACTGCGCGACGATGTGGTGACACTCTACGACTCCTACAACAGGGTAAGGAACGGAGCCATAGGCGAGGACATCGTAGACCGATGGACACCCGACAACACCGACACCGACATTCCTGCCATGGGCCTGCACTCCGACACCGGCGAGCGAAACTACCATTGGAAATATGCCGACGTGAACGTGGTCAGCGCATCGTTTATAAAGATGAGAAACATCGGTGTCACCTATGACCTGCCCAAGACATGGCTCACAAAAATCGGTGTCAAGGGAGCAAGACTGAAACTACAGGTAGACAACGCCTTCCGCTGGACTGCCAACGACAAGGACATCGACCCGGAGGCATTCAATGCCAACAGCGGCACACGCAACGAGGCAGTAATGCCAAGCTACATCTTAGGTCTGAACATTCAATTCTAACATAGCAAAAGAAATGAAACACCATAATATATATATCTGCGGGACCATCTTGGCAACAGCAGCCATGATATGCTCCTGCGACGACTATCTCGACATAGTGCCAAAGGGAAAGGCGCAACTCGAAACCACCGACGACTACTTAGGACTGCTCGAAGAGGTGTCGCCGTCATACGAACACTCAAACTTCTGGGCCATGAGCGGCGAGTCGTCGTGGAACAAAAGCGAGGAACTCAAGGCATATACCTACCCACTATGGTCTACGGCTTTCTTCTGGGACGAAAGCTACGACCGCGCAGCCAACACCATAGAGAGCTCGCTCTACAACAACTGCTACGACCGCATCACACGCTACAACGCACTCATCGACGGCATTGCCGATTCCAAAGGTAACGAGGCTGACAAAAAGACGGGACTGGCACAAGGAAGGATAATGCGCGCCTACAACTACTTCTTCCTCGTCAACACCTTCGCCCCACCCTACGATCCTGCCACGGCATACACCGACAACGGCATCATAGTACGCGAAAAAATGTTTGAGTCGATAGAGGAAGAAGGCGTGCAACAATCTGTGGGCTACACCTACGACTTTATCCAAAAGGACATCGACGCCGCCCTCGACGACCTGCCCGACCGCGCCCTCAACAGTTTCCGTCCCGACAAGACCTTCGGCTACGCACTGAAAGCCAAGGTTCATCTTTACAAAAGGGAGTTCGAACAGTGTTTGAATGCTTGTGAAAAGGCACTCGAAGCAGCAAAGGCCGGCGGACACGAACTGTGGGACATGACCGTGGACTACAAGAAATACGCGCCACTGCTCACACAGATGGGATATCCTGAGCAAGCCATAGACAATCCTGCCTA
This sequence comes from uncultured Prevotella sp., assembly GCA_945614335.1. Classification (GTDB taxonomy): domain Bacteria; phylum Bacteroidota; class Bacteroidia; order Bacteroidales; family Bacteroidaceae; genus Prevotella. Next base: position 2,067 of record CALZAP010000054.1, on the reverse strand, counting down.
CATGGGTATAAACGATTTTGTGGAGACGATATGGAAAAGCCGTGTCACCTATGGGTACGACGGAGCGGAATACTTGCTCTACCAGTATGGCAATACAAAGGACGACCCCTTCCCGATGTATGTCACCAAGGAAGTGCTCAACCTCTTCGAGCGCAAGGCCGACCTTCGCTACCGCTACTGTATACGCTACAAGGCACAACATGACACAGCCCCGGAAGGCTCTCAGGACTTCGCCACCACCGGCATAAAATGGAACCCGTCGGGCATGCGTCTGTCCGAGGTCTACCTGATGCTCGCCGAATGCTATGCGCGCAAGGCCACACCCGAAGCCATATCCCAGGCCATGGTGTATCTTGAGACACTACGCTCCAAGCGTTGCGTGGCAGGACGCTACACCCACCTCTCCACCACCGATGCCACAGAAGCCCTACGTTTCGTGCGCGAGGAACGCAAGCGCGAGCTGTTCCTGACCTACAATGGTTTCTTCGACATGCGACGCTTATGCCGTGAGTTCAACGAGACCGTAAGCAAGGAGTTTGAGGGCAAGACATACACCCTTTCCCCCACCTCCCATCTGCTCGTCTATCCATTCCCGGTGAAAGCCATGCAGAACAGTAATCTCAAACAAAACAGCAAATGACAATGAAAAGAATTCTGATTATCGCTGCCCTCGCCATCTCAACGCTGACGGTCAAGGCCGGGAGTGCAGTGTTTACCATAAGGAACGCGGGCGGCAAGCCCGTGTTCTTCCAGCCACAAGACTCCAGCAAGTTTATCACCATAGCCGCCCGTGACACCACCTTCAGCTATGGAGTAGACAAACCACGCTACTTCAACCTCGTAATCGACGGTTCTCGCTACATACCGCTCTACTGCACCCCAGGCTGCACCACCTCAATAACGATAGCCACCGACGGCACTGCCACGCTCGACGGTACCTTCAAGAGCGAAAACACGTTTATGGAGCAGCATCCGTTCAATTGCACCACACCGCAGAGCATCGTCCCCTACTCCCGCGACTGGACAGAATACAACGAGAGAGTCCTTGCCACGCGTCTCGACGAGCTTCAGGCATCAGGCCTTAATGCCGAATTCAGGAAAGTGCATGCCGCATATCTCAACAACACGTTTCTCTACCAGCGTATCAACGGTGCACAGACCTCGCTTACCTTCAGTCCTGAAATAAGCCAAACGATAGAGCTTGCACCAGACTATTACGACTTTCTGAAAGACGTGAAATTCAACGACCCTCTGATGCTCAGCTATCCAAAATGGTTTGACACCATCGACAAGTCTTTTGAAGAGATGGAACGCCACGGCTTTATACCTACCTCGCCCGACAACTACATGTCTGTCTACGCCGGCAACATAACCAATCCCACACTGCGTTCCCGATACATTGTGGGCATGGTGGAACTCGCACTGCGCAAGGGCTACTATGCCGATGTCATCGCACAGTACGACAACTTGCTTTCGCTCACAGAAGACGACAGCTTGCGTGGACGTATGGCAGAGCTGAAGGCAATGGCAGAGGAAGCAAAGGCTTCAGACAAACTCACAGGCTCACAACTGCCATTCTTCACAGGCAACACCGTTGACGGGCGGAGCTATAGCCTCGCCGACTTCAAGGGAAAATACATTATGATTGATTTCTGGTTTACGGGCTGTGTACCATGTAAGGCCGAGATGCCTTTCTACGACCGTCTTGCCGACGAGCTTGCCGACACCGGCATCCAATTCCTCTCCATCTCGCTCGACACCGGCAACCAACTCATGGCCACATGGAAGAAGATGATGACTTCACGCGCCCCGTCTCACGTGCTCTATCTCAACATCCCCGGCGGCTTTAAGTCAAACTTCATAAAGCAAACAGGCATCAAGTCGGTGCCACGCCTGATGATAGTTGGAAAGGACGGCACCATTATCGACTCCTGCGCCAAACGTCCTTCCGACCCAAAGCTGAAAGCAAAACTAAAAGATCTGGGAAAAAATGAGGAGTGAGAAGTGAGGGGAGAGGAGTGTGATTAGTGCACGGCGCTGATGATAGTGCTTATTACGGGTATTACT
>CALZAP010000053.1 GCA_945614335.1 uncultured Prevotella sp. | reverse complement strand
GACTCTTACTGATTTGATTGATGAGGGTAACATCGGTCTCATCAAAGCCGCCCAGAAATTTGACGAGACAAGAGGATTTAAGTTCATTTCATACGCTGTATGGTGGATCAGACAGAGCATCCTCCAGGCTATTGCTGAGCAAAGCCGCATCGTAAGACTTCCTCTCAACCAGGTAGGTTCGCTCAACAAGATAAACCATGAGATAAACAAATTCGAGCAGGAAAACCAGAGACATCCTTCTGTTGCAGAACTCAGCGAGGCCACTAAACTCGACGAGGAGAAGATTGGACAAAGCCTCATGGCAGACGGTCATCATGTGTCTATCGACGCTCCTTTCCAGGATGGTGAGGACAACTGTATGCTCGATGTAATGGCAAGCGGCGACGACAGCCGTACCGACCGTTATGTAGACCATGAGTCTATGGCGCAGGAGCTCGACAACGTCCTCAACAAGGTGCTCAAAGACCGCGAGATAACCATCATCCGCGAGTGCTTCGGCATCGGCGGACCAGAAAAGGGACTGGAGGAAATCGGCGACCGTCTCGGACTCACCCGTGAGCGTGTGCGCCAGATTAGGGAGAAAAGCATTGCCAAACTGCGTGACAGCGGCAATGCGAAAATTCTTATGAAGTATCTCGGATAGTAATGTAGAGCTTGAAAAACAGTTTTATCATAAGCGTTTTGATGATATTGGGCATGCTCTTTGGCATGCCCAATATTGTTATTTGTGCCGAACATAACGAAGACCTTCTTCTTGAAAAGGTGTTCGACTATAAGGACGCTTACGACCTGGAACTAAACGACACCACCACAAATACCTATCATAAACTCGTCATCACCACTCCACGGCGCAACTTCACGCTGATGTGTGTCCCCACCCTTTTTCATATTGCTTCTGGCGAAAGGGAGTATATCATGGAATCCTACGGCAAGATAAGGTTCAACACCATAAAGGACTATGACTTGGATCGACAGATATATGTCTCGACAGTACCTCACCGTTCCACTACCATGTCAATACTTCGAAGCTATTCCGTGCCCGATGTCTACGGCGTTTCGATGTTTCATGGCCATGTGCTCTCCCCTTTCCATAGAAGCAACAGAATCTATTACCGCTACACCATCAGTGAGGTGAGCGAAGACTCGTGGTTGATCACCTTCAAGCCAAGAAGCAACAACACCCAACTCATTTCCGGTTTTGCTCTTGTGGAACATGCCACAGGCCGCATCACCTACACACGCTTTAAGGGAGAGTACGACATGCTTCGTTTTGACATCGTGACCAATTTTGACCGTCCTGCCACCGACCCTCTTGCCCTCATGCCGAAAGAATGTGTCATCAACACCACGTTCAAGTTCCTTGGCAATGTCATGTGCTCCACACTGACCAACGTTTATGGCTGTCATCATACCCTACCCGACTCAGTAAAGTCCAGTGCAAACATGCAGGAGCTGAACGCCATACGTCCAATACCACTCGACAGTACCGACATCTCTATCTACGGCAGGTTCTTTTCTGACAGAATAAAGCCCGACACCATCACTGTTGAAGAGTCGGAGAAAAAGAAGAACAATATCGGAAAGGTTGCATGGAACCTTCTCGAAGACAATATGTTGAGCAGCATACGCGCAGAAAACGAAAACGGATATTTCCGCATCTCGCCACTCATCAACCCTCAGTATGTCAGCTATAGCAACAGTCGTGGCCTTGCCTATAAGCTTGCTGCCGGTGCTGAATACAAGTTCAACGAGAAACGCAAACTCAGGTTCAATGCCCGGGTGGGTTACAACTTCAAGATCGAGCAATTCTATTTTTATAACAACCTGCATTTCGACTTCAATCCTAAACGCAACGGATGGTTAGAGGTAGAGGTGTCTAACGGCAACCGCATCGCCAACTCTTCCGTACTCGATGTACTGAACGAACAGCATCGCGACACCATCGACTTTTCATCTCTCGAACTCCACTATTTCAACGACAATCGCTATCAAATTTCATGCAACATTGCAGCAACCGACCAGTTCGAACTCATGCCTGCATTGGTTTACCACCACCGCAGCGCTGTAAACAAGGCGGGCATGGCGGCCACGGGGCAACCCACGGTTTACAACGGCTTTGCCCCGTCTCTGACACTGAAATATCAGCCAAGCAACTCATGGCCCATGTTCTCTGTCAACTATGAAAGATGTGTCTCCGGAATCCTTGCCTCAAACATGGAGTACGAACGCTGGGAAATCGACGCGTCGCTAAGAAGGAGATACAGCTCACTGAAACGGTTCAATGCGAGAGTGGGAGGTGGTTTTTACACCAATCAGTCAACAACCTACTTCGTCGACTTCGTCAACTTCCATGAAGACTATCTGCCGGGAGGTTGGGACGACGACTGGACAGGCGAATGTCAACTGCTCAACAGTCAGTGGTATAACGCGTCGAAATACTATTTCCGCACCAACATCTCCTACGACTCTCCTCTACTGCTCATGACGCGCCTTCCGCTTGCCGGAAGAATCATAGAGGCCGAACGAGTCTATTTCAGCTTTGTACAGCTCGAGAAGACACGCCCCTACTTCGAACTTGGCTATGGGTTCACCACGAGGTTCATCTCCCTTGGCTTCTTCGCCAGCTTCCTCAACGACCAGTTCCAGAAGTTCGGCACAAAGTTCACATTCGAGTTGTTCCGGAAGTGGTAACCACCTCCTTGAACTCCTTGAACTCCTTTAACTCCAATATATATGTCAAATACATTGACCGTTTACAAGGCAAGCGCGGGAAGCGGAAAGACCTTCACCCTTGCCACACATTACATCAAGTTGCTCGTGGAAAACCCCACGCAATATCGAAACATCCTCGCCGTCACCTTCACAAACAAGGCAACGGAAGAGATGAAGATGCGCATTCTCAGCCAGCTATACGGCATTTGGCACCAGTATCCAGATTCGAAAAATTATACAAATAAGCTCACAGAGGAATTAGGCTGTGACGTGGAATATCTCAGGAAACAGGTGAAGACAGCCCTCTACCTGCTCATACACAACTACAGTTTCTTCCGTGTCGAAACCATCGACTCCTTCTTCCAAAGTGTGTTACGAAACCTGGCACGCGAACTCGACCTCACAGCCAACCTGCGCATCGAACTCAATGACAAGGAGGTGGAAGACCTCGCCGTGGACAAAATGATTGAAGACCTCGCCATCGACGACGATGTGATGCAGTGGATTATGGACTATATCTACGACAACATGCTTGAAGACAAGGGCTGGAATGTAATCGGACAGATAAAGTCTTTCGGTCTCACCATCTTCAAGGATTTCTACAAAGACAACAACAAGGCCATGTTCAAGGCCATGAAAGACAAGTCTTTCTTCACCAAATACATCAAGACACTGAAAGACGAAAGAGACCAGGCCAAAAAGGTTATGCAGGACATAGCCAAGTCGTTCTTCGAGACAATCGACCAAGCCGGACTCTCTGTCGACGATTTCTCTTTTGGCAAAAGCGGTGTGTGCGGACTATTCCTTAATATCAAGGAAGGCCCTGCCGGTCCTGACAAAAAGTTCCAAAGGGCAAAGGACGCTGTGGACAAAGCAGAAAAATGGGTATCTGCCAAAAGCGCACTAAGGACCATGATAATGCCTCTCGTGGAATCTACGCTCAACAACCTGCTGAAAGACGCTCTTGACCAAAATCCCATCCAGTGGCGGCGCTTCCAGTCGGCTACCCTCACCCTCCGCCATCTCTACAAGCTACGTCTGCTCAACGTCATAGAGCAGAGCGTAAGGACCATGAATGACGAGGCAGGACGCTTTCTTCTCTCCGACACCCAACACCTGCTCCACTCGCTCATCAGCGACGACGACTCGCCCTTCGTGTTTGAGAAAATAGGCACTCGCCTGGAACACATCATGATCGACGAGTTTCAAGACACAAGTGTCGTGCAGTGGAAGAATTTTAAGGTGTTGCTACTGGAGTGTATGAGCCATGTGGGCAGCCAAAACCTCATCGTCGGCGACGTGAAGCAAAGCATCTATCGATGGAGGGCGGGCGACTGGAGGCTTCTCAACGATATAGAAAACGAATTTCCCGGCCATTACGAAACTGTCGATGTAGAGAACCTCGACATCAACTTCCGTTCCATGGCAAATGTCGTCGACTTCAACAACCATTTCTTTGTCACTGCCGCCGAAATGGAGCAGAAGGCAAAGGAGGAAAAGTCTGCAGTCAATGCCCAACAGCTTAAAAGGGCTTACTCCGATGTTAGCCAGAAATGGAAAAAAGACGAGGTGAAAGGACAGGTAATAGTAAAACTCTTCCCTTCCAACAACTACCAGCAGAATACCCTCGAAGAAGTGGTGTCCAATGTCTGTGACCTTCTCGACAGCGGTGTACGACAGGCCGACATCGCCATCCTCGTCAGGGTCAACGCCTCCATCCCCCTTGTGGCGGACTATTTCGCCGAAAACTGTCCAGAGGTGAGGATTGTGTCCGACGAGGCATTCAGGCTTGGTTCCTCCATAGCGGTGAAAATAGTGGTGCTCGCCATGTATCTTCTTACACATCCCGACGATGCTCTCTCGCGCCATTCACTTGCCGCGCTTTACCAGCAGTATGTGATAAAGGAAAATGCCGACCTCAACAACATCTTCATATCTAATGGCGACCTCTCCACACTGCTTCCGGAAGACTTCCTTAACAACCGGGAACAACTCCTGCTCATGCCTCTCTACGACCTTGCCAAAGAGCTCCTGCGTCTATTCTCTGTCAAGGATATTGAAGGCCAGACAGGATATATCTGTGCCTTCCTCGACGAACTGAACCGGTTCACTATCGACACCACCACAGACATCGACACCTTCGTCAACGAATGGAACAATTCCATCTGTAACAAAAACATCCGTGGCGACGAAGTCGACGGAGTGCGCATACTTTCTATCCACAAGAGCAAGGGACTTGAATACGATAATGTCATCGTGCCCTTCTGCGACTGGGCACTCGAGCGCGCCAATGTCATTTGGTGTCAGCCTAAGGAACAGCCCTACAGCCAGCTCCCGTTGGTGCCCGTCGACTATAGTTCCAATGCCTTGTTGGGCACGGTGTTCGAGGATGACTATCTTACCGAAAACCTCCAGAACACTGTCGACAACCTCAACCTTCTCTATGTGGCATTCACCCGTGCCGGACGCAACCTCTTCGTCTATGGCCGTCGCAATACTAAATCCAGCCGCTCTACGCTCATAGAGAAGTGCCTCCCCGTGGTCACTAAACAGCTTTCCGGTGCCACGCTCAATGGTGTTGAAGACGAGAAGGCCGACATCTGTTTCACCTTCGGCACGCTCGACATTCCAGAGACCCGTTCCGACGAGAAGTCACAGAACGTCATGCTCGCCAAGGCAGAGCCGCTCGAAGTGCGTTATTCCGAACATCAATGCCGCGCGGAGTTCAGGCAAAGCAACAAGAGCATGGAGTTTGTTGGCAACGATGGCGACGAACACGGCTATATCAAGCTCGGCTGCATCATGCACAATGTCTTCTCCCGCATAAACACGTCTGACGACATCAACAACGCCGTGGACGAAATAGAGGCGGAAGGACTGCTCGACACCATCGAAAAGTCAAAGTCTGACATACTTAAAATACTTCACAAGCGACTGCAGGACCCGCGTGTGGCAGACTGGTTCTCACCCGCCAACAAGGTATACAACGAATGTACTATTCTCTCTTACGACCCAAGTACAGACAAGGTGGTGGAGTGCCGCCCCGACCGTGTGGTGGTCAACGGCGACACGATTACCGTCATCGACTTCAAATTCGGCAATAGGCAACCGAAATACCTTGTACAGGTACGCGACTACATGAACCAACTTCGTGCCATGGGCCATGCCAACGTCAAAGGCTACCTTTGGTTTGTATATAATAATATCATTGAGGAGGTAACATTATGAAATCATTTCTCGAAATAGTAGCCGAAGACATAGTAGGCAAATTCGGCAGCAACCTCGCGCGCACAGCCGTCATCTTCCCCAACAAGCGTGCCCGCCTTTTCTTCAACGACCATCTCGCACGCCAAGTCGACGGACCCATGTGGAGCCCCGCCTATCTCACCATCAGCGAGCTCTTCCGCAGCCACACACGGCTTGTCATTGCCGACCCGATTAAACTCGTCTGCGACCTCCACAAGAGTTTTCAGAAGGTTACGGGCAGTGAAGAGACACTCGATCATTTCTATTCCTGGGGACAGATAATGCTCTCCGACTTCGACGACATCGACAAGAATCTTGCCGACGCAAGTATGATTTTCAAGAACGTGAGCGACCTTCACGAACTCGACGACATTTCATATATCACTGAGGAACAAGCAGAAATGCTCAAACGCTTCTTCAGTAACTTTAATCCCGACAAGTCCACAGAACTCAAGCGTCGCTTCCTTACGCTTTGGAACCGATTCCACGACATCTATGTCGACTTCAACAGCCGTCTCGCTTCCCAGGGCTTGGCATACGAGGGTGCCCTTTACCGCAAGGTGGCATGCGACGAAAACCTCGCCTTTGGCTACGACCGCTACATCTTCGTGGGCTTCAACCTTCTCCAACGTGTGGAACAGAAATTGTTCAAACGTCTGGAAAACGAGAAAAAGGCGTTCTTCTATTGGGACTTCGACCATTACTACATGCCCGACCCGCAGCACCACCGCTACAACGAGGCAGGCCATTACATCGGTTCATATCTCAGCGACTTCCCCAATGAGCTCGACATCCACAACAACACCATATACAGCAATTTCGACAATCCAAAGGACATCACATACATCTCCGCCCCCACAGAGAATGTGCAGGCCATCTATTCTGCCGACTGGCTACGTCAAAACAACCGCATAGCCGACGGCAGGAAGACAGCCGTGGTGCTCTGCAACGAAGGCCTTCTGCAGGCTGTGGTACACAACATACCGGAAGAAGCCACAAAGGTGAACATCACCACTGGCTATCCCCTCGCCCAGTCGCCCTTCTGCTCCTTGGTGTCCATGCTCCTCGACTTGCGCACCGACGGGTTTGTAACCCAGCGCGGACTATACCGCCTGCGTTATGTCAACAAGGTGCTCAAACATCCCTACATCACCTACATCTCTCAAGCCTCCCAGGAACTTTTCGGCGAACTAAACGGCAGCAACCGCCTTTTCTTCATCAGTGCCGACATCTTGTCAAAAGACGACGGTCTGATGCTTCTCTTCAGTCCGTTTGAGACATCTGAAAAGCCTTTCACCGGCAGTGTGTTACACTGGTTGCTCCAAGTCTTCAAACACATTGCCGGCAATGCCACCGACACCCACGACCAGTTTTTCCAGGAGTCACTGTTTCGTATCTACAGCATTGTCAACCGTCTCTACGGTCTTGTGGATTCAGGCGACCTCACTGTCGACATTGTCACCCTTAGACGCCTCATGCGCCAGGTGCTGCAAACCTCAAGCATTCCGTTCCACGGCGAACCGGCAGAAGGAGTGCAGTTCATGGGTGTGCTTGAAACCCGTAACCTCGACTTCGACCATCTCCTGGTCCTATCGTGCAACGAAGGAAACATGCCCAAGGGTGTCAACGACACTTCCTTCATTCCCTACAGCATAAGGAAAGCCCACGGGCTCACCACCATCGACCACAAGGTGGCCATCTACGCCTACTACTTCTACCGCCTGCTGCAGCGCGCCACCGACGTCACCCTCGTCTACAACAACAGTGCCGACGGCACCTCCACAGGCGAGATGAGCCGTTTCATGCTCCAA
>CALZAP010000052.1 GCA_945614335.1 uncultured Prevotella sp. | reverse complement strand
TTTTTAATTTTTAATTCTTTATTTTTTTGTTTTTTAATTCCTTTAGCCGGCTCGGTTCATATCTCTACCCTCTTCCTTCTTCCCTCTACCCTCCATTCAAATTTGACCATTATCAAAAAAAATCTTAATATTACACTTTCATATCCATATTTTTGAAATTAAAGATGTATCTTTGCAAAGGTTTTTTAGGACGAAACCAACAGAAAGAAACTTTAAACAACATATTTGATATGAAAAAGAAACTCACCAAGGTACTCGTATTGGGTTCGGGTGCCCTGAAAATCGGACAAGCCGGCGAGTTCGACTACTCTGGCTCGCAGGCTCTGAAAGCATTGCGCGACGAGGGTATTTCGTCTGTTCTTGTCAATCCAAACATTGCCACTATCCAGACATCGGAAGGCATTGCCGACAAGGTGTATTTCCAGCCTGTCAACACTCATTTCGTGACAGAGATAATACGCAAGGAACGGCCTGACGGCATTCTTCTTGCATTCGGCGGACAGACTGCACTTAACTGCGGTACAGAACTGTACACGACGGGGGTGCTGAAGGAATATGGCGTGGAGGTGTTGGGCACTTCCGTTGAGGCCATCTTGAACACAGAGGACCGCGACCTGTTTGTACGCAAGCTCAACGAGAAAGAGCTGAAGACACCTATAAGTCAGGCCGTGGAGACCATGGAAGACGCCATAGAGGCGGCCAACCGCATCGGATTCCCTGTGATGATTCGTTCTGCATACGCTCTCGGCGGTCTTGGTTCAGGCATTTGCCGCAACGAGGAAGAGTTCAGGGAGCTGGCAGGAAGCGCATTCACCTTCGCGCCACAGATTCTTGTAGAGGAGTCGCTGAAGGGATGGAAGGAAATTGAGTTTGAGGTGATACGCGACGCCAACGACCATTGTTTCACCGTTGCCTCAATGGAAAACTTCGACCCGCTCGGCATCCATACAGGCGAGTCGATAGTGGTGGCTCCTACTTGCTCACTGACCGACGAGCAGGTGAAGATGCTTCAGGAGATATCCATCCGCTGCGTACGTCACCTTGAGATTGTGGGCGAGTGTAACATTCAGTTTGCATTCAACGCCACCACAAACGACTACCGTATTATAGAGGTGAACGCCCGACTGAGCCGTTCGTCAGCTCTTGCCTCAAAGGCCACCGGCTATCCGCTTGCCTTCGTGGCAGCAAAAATAGCATTGGGCTACACCCTCGACCAGATAGGCGAGATGGGCACTCCAAACTCTGCCTATGTTGCCCCGCAGCTCGACTACATGATATGCAAGATACCACGCTGGGACCTTACCAAGTTTGCCGGCGTAAGCCGTCTGATAGGTTCGTCGATGAAGTCTGTAGGCGAAATCATGGCCATCGGACGTTCGTTTGAGGAGATGATACAGAAAGGCCTGAGAATGATCGGGCAGGGCATGCACGGATTCGTGGGCAACGACCACACCTCGTTTGAGAATCTCGACGACGAGCTGGAGAATCCTACCGACCTTCGTGTCTTTGCCATTGCGCAAGCTCTTGAGGAAGGATATAGCGTGGAGCGCATAGAAGAACTTACAAAGATTGACGTATGGTTCCTTGAGCGACTGAAGCATATCGTTGACATCAAGCATAACCTGCAAAAATACAACGACTTGCAGTCGCTTCCCGAGAGTTTGCTTAAAGAGGCGAAGATTGCCGGCTTCTCTGATTTCCAAATCAGCCGCTTTGTATTGAAACCCACATCGGGCAATATGGAGAAGGAGAACGCACAGGTGCGCCGTCATCGTAAAAACCTTGGCATAGTGCCTGCCGTGAAGCGCATCAACACTGTGGCAAGCGAACACCCGGAGCTTACCAACTACCTTTATATGACCTATGCCGTGAGCGACAGCGACATTGACTTCTACAAGAACGAGAAGTCGGTAGTGGTGCTTGGCTCTGGCGCTTACCGTATCGGTTCGTCGGTGGAGTTCGACTGGTGTTCGGTAAATGCCGTAAACACGGCACGTAAGCTCGGCTACAAGTCGATAATGATAAACTACAACCCGGAGACTGTCTCGACCGACTATGACATGTGCGACCGCCTGTATTTCGACGAGCTGTCGCTTGAGCGTGTGCTTGACATCATCGACCTTGAGCAGCCCCGTGGAGTCATCGTGAGCGTCGGAGGTCAGATACCAAACAACCTCGCCATGCGTCTTCACAACTACGGAGTGCCCATCCTCGGCACCTCCCCCACCGACATCGACCGTGCAGAAAACCGCGACAAGTTCTCTGCCATGCTCGACCGTCTCGGCATCGACCAGCCGGCATGGCGCGCCCTTACCTCGTTTGACGACATCAAGAGTTTTGTCGACCAGGTAGGCTTCCCTGTACTTGTCCGTCCGTCATACGTGCTCTCTGGAGCCGCCATGAACGTTTGCTACAGCTTCGACGAACTGGAGCGATTCCTCCAGATGGCAACCGAGGTGAGCAAGGACTTCCCTGTTGTGGTGTCGCAATTCATGCAAGACACGAAGGAGATAGAGTTTGATGCCGTTGCCGACAAGGGAGAAGTGATAGAGTATGCCATATCCGAACATATCGAGTATGCCGGAGTTCATTCAGGCGACGCCACCATGGTTTTCCCTGCCCAGAACATCTATTTCTCCACCATCCGCCGCATCAAGAAGATTTCCCGTCGCATAGCCAAGGAGCTGAACATCAGCGGTCCGTTCAATATCCAGTATTTGGCGAAGGGTAGCGAAATAAAGGTTATCGAGTGTAACCTGCGTGCTTCGCGCTCGTTCCCGTTTGTGAGCAAGATTCTCAAGCGCAACTTCATCGACACTGCCACACGCATCATGCTCGACGCTTCATACGAACGTCCTTCGAAGGGTGAGTTTGACATCGACCGCATCGGAGTGAAGGCATCACAGTTCTCGTTTGCGCGCCTGCAGAATGCCGACCCGGTGCTTGGTGTAGACATGTCGTCAACGGGAGAGGTAGGCTGTCTCGGCGACGACTTCAACGAGGCTCTTCTCAACGCCATGATAGCTACGGGCTACAGCATCCCGGGCCATAACATACTTGTTTCTTCCGGTGGCCTTAAAGGAAAGGTGGACCTTCTTGAGCCAATGAAGAAACTTGCCGATGCAGGATATGCTATTTATGCCACGGAGGGAACTTCAAAGTTCCTTGCCGAGAACGGTGTGAAGTCAACCGTGGTTTCATGGCCTGACGAGGATGGTGAAAACAAGGTGATGGACATGATTGCCGAACATAAGTTCGACCTCATCATCAATGTTCCCAAGAACCAGACAAAGCGTGAGCTGACCAACGGCTACCGCATCCGTCGTGGCGCCATCGACCATAACATTCCGCTTATGACCAATGTGCGCCTGGCCAAGGCCTTTGTTGAGGCCTTCTGCTCAATGAAACTTGAAGACATCAAGATAAAGAGCTGGCAGGAGTACAATGCCTGATGGCGTGAACTGACTCAATAAAAACATTACAGGGTATCCGGATTCTATTCCAGATACCCTGTATTGTTGTTAAGGAGTTACGCTTTATTCAAGCAGTATTGTCTCCCCGTCCTTTGTGGCCTCGAAATACGGATATTCGTCACGCAGGCTGATGTCGTCGTATATGAAATCCGCCACTACCGTATCGTGACCGTCAGGCAGTATGAGCCCCATCTTCCCGCCTTTCTGTGCAATGATGGGCATGGTCTTCCTGTCGTCCACATTGGTGTATACCCTTCTGAGGAAGTCGTACTTTGGCTGCACGAGTATTTCTCCCTTGTAGTTTTTGATACCAAAGAGTCCGTCTTGCTCAAACACCTCGTGAAGGCGTGTGTATTTCTCCTTGATACGTTTCAGGTAGAAATCAAACTTCTTCCTGTCGTTGAGCATTTTCTTGAAATAGAAGTATGTGTCGCAATAGTTTGCCATGGCTCGGGCAAGAACAATCTGTAGGTCAAGTCCGCTAACCGCCTTTCTGTTGATGTCGAGATAAGCCGCTATGGCTTCTTCCTTCTGCTCAACCGACATACCCTTCAGCCGCTGGATAAACTTGTCCATGATGTCCTTACTGCCATCATAAGCCTTTATGTAACGGTGTATCTGCCGTTCCATTTCGTCGCTGACAAACTTGTCTATGCGTTCCACTTCTATAACATCTTGATATTCTATATCAAAATTGTCTTGAGTTATCTGTGTCATAGTTGCAATACATATTATTTTCGACAAAGTTACGTATTTTGTTTCAGATAACCAAATTTTCCCTCAATTATTTTCAATATTAACAAAAAAAAACCTTCTCGGGCTGATTGTTTCCCGAGAAGGTTTTCTATTATGAATGTCGAGTCATTTACTCAATGACAACGAGAACTTCGTCTTCCATGACACTTTGTCCGGGTTGAACGCAAATTTCTGTCACCTTACCTGGTTTTTCAGCTTCCAGGTTGTTGGCCATCTTCATTGCCTCAAGCACAACGACAGTGTCACCGGCAGCCACCTCATCGCCTACGTTCACCTTCACTTCAATAATGGTGCCAGGGAGTGGAGCCTTGACAGAATTATTGGCGTTGGCAGCACGGCTGCTTGATGAAGAAGCTGCGGGGGCAGCGGCAGGAGCGGCTACCGGTCTTACAACCTTTGGTTTTTCCGGTTCCTTTTCAGGTTCCATCTCCACTTTGTAGTCTTCTCCGTTCACAGTGACAGCAGCCACATTGTCAACGATGTCGCCAATTGTCACTTCATATACTTTACCGTCTATGGTATACTTATACTCTTTCATAATCTGATTGCTACCTTATTATGGACGCTCAGTCATGCTCAACGCGAATCCGTTCCACTGGGTGTTGCGCTCATTGATGGTGATGACGCATGATTCCGCGTCGTGAACGTTGTTGCCCAGATGTTCGTGGATTGCAAGTGCAATGGCCGCGTATACATTTTTGTCGTTTGCCATAATGATTATTTTTACATTGGGATATTTCCGTGCTTCTTGGCGGGCAGGCTCTCACGCTTTGTAGCGAGCTGTGCCAGACCACGGCAGATGCGGAAACGGGTATTGCGCGGCTCGATGACATCGTCGATGTAACCATACTTTGCAGCCTGGTATGGAGTGGCGAACAGGTCGTTATACTCATCTTCCTTCTCTGCAAGGAATGCCTTGACATCTTCTCCGGCATCTTTCTTTGCCTTTGCCTCCTTGGCGCAAAGCACTGCCACGGCACCTGAGGCACCCATAACCGCGATTTCGGCAGAAGGCCATGCATAGTTGAGGTCGGCACGCAACTGCTTACATCCCATAACGATGTGGCTACCGCCATAGCTCTTACGCAATGTGACGGTGATCTTTGGCACTGTGGCCTCGCCGTAAGCATAGAGCAGCTGGGCTCCGTGGAGGATGACGGCATTGTACTCCTGACCTGTGCCGGGGAGGAATCCGGGAACGTCAACAAGCGAAACGATAGGAATATTGAATGCGTCGCAGAAGCGTACGAAACGAGCTCCCTTGCGGCTTGCGTTCACGTCGAGCACACCAGCGTAAACTGAAGGCTGGTTGGCTACGATACCGACGCTCTGGCCGTTGAAGCGTGCAAAACCGATGATGATGTTGCGTGCGAACTTGGGCTGTATTTCAAAGAACTCGCCATCGTCCACGATACCGCCAATCACCTTGTACATGTCGTATGCCTCGTTGCCGTTGTCAGGAATGATTTCGTTGAGCGCATCCTCCAGACGGTCGATAGGGTCTGTACAAGCCTTGCGTGGAGCTGTCTCCATATTGTTTGAAGGTATGAAGCTGAAGAGGGTCTTGATCATCTGCAGGCCTTCCTCTTCTGTAGAGGCGGTGAAGTGGGTTACACCACTCTTTGAAGCGTGAACGCTTGCGCCACCGAGATGCTCCTGGTCGATGTCCTCTCCAGTGACAGACTTAACCACTTTTGGTCCGGTGAGGAACATGTATGAGGTGTTCTCCATCATGAGGGTGAAGTCGGTAAGGGCGGGAGAGTATACAGCACCACCGGCACAAGGACCGAAGATACCGCTGATCTGTGGAATCACACCCGAAGCAAGGATGTTACGCTCGAAAATCTCGCCATATCCGGCAAGGGCGTTGATACCTTCCTGAATACGTGCGCCACCTGAGTCGTTGATACCGATAACCGGTGCGCCCATCTTCATGGCCATATCCATCACCTTGCAAATCTTCTGAGCCATGGTCTCAGACAGCGAACCGCCATTGACGGTGAAATCCTGTGCGAAGATGAACACCAGACGTCCGTCGATTGTACCGGAACCGACAACGACGCCATCGCCGAGATACTGCTTCTTCTCCATGCCGAAGTTTGTGCAACGGTGGAGTTTAAACATGTCATACTCTTCGAAGCTGCCTTCGTCAAGAAGCATGTTGATACGCTCTCTTGCAGTGTATTTGCCGCGTGCGTGCTGCTTCTCGATAGCCTTTTCACCACCGCCAATGCGTGCTTCTTCACGCTTGGCGATGAGCTGCTTGATCTTTTCTAATTGTTTGCTCATTTTAATATTTTAATTCTTTAATTTTTTAATTCTTTAATTTCTTCAAGCCTCCAGCTTGAAGCCCTTAGTGTTCGCAAAGTTCGGTAAGGATGCCGATTGTTGACTTTGGATGCAGGAATGCGATGTTGAGGTTCTCAGCTCCCTTGCGTGGAGCCTTGTCGATAAGGCGGATGCCCTTCTCGTCGCATTCTGCAAGTGCGTTAGCCACACCGTCCTCTACACAGAAAGCCACGTGGTGAACACCGTGGTTGCCCTTGTCGAGCCACTTCTGTATGGTGCTCTCCGGTGATGTTGGCTCAAGGAGCTCAAGTTTCACCTCACCACACTTCAGGAATGCGGTCTTCACTTTCTGGTCAGCCACTTCTTCTACTGCATAGCACTTCAGACCCAGTACGTTTTCGAAGTATGGAAGTGCCTCTTCGATGCTCTGGACAGCGATGCCCAGGTGCTCAATATGAGAAATTTTCATAGTTTTATGTATTTAATTTGTATAATGTTTCAATAAAAAACCGTGCAAAGATAATGATATTAATCTAAACCAACAAAGATTGTGTTGAAAATATTGTTAATTCATCTATAATTCAACGCTAAACCGTAGATTTATGCGTCTACCTGTAAGGTAGTTTGGCACGGCATACTGATTGTCGGTCACATCTGTCACCCAATAGTATGAGTTGACATTGTTTATTCCGAAGAGGTTCAGACAGTCTGCCCCAAGCCATATCTTCTTTACCGCACTGCCCTTTTTCTCCGTATTGTCGGCCAGGAGATAGTTCAAGCCGATGTCGGCACGCTTGTAGGCCGGAGCCCTGAACTGCATGCTCTCAAGTCCCTTGTGTGGCGGTCCGAAAGGCAGTCCGTCGGCAAAGGCGAGCTTCAGGGCTACCATCAGGCGTTTCATTCCGGGGAAGTAGTCGGTGAAATGGAGGTTGATTCCATACCGCTGGTCGGTGGGCAGTGGA
The DNA here is from genome assembly GCA_945614335.1 of uncultured Prevotella sp. GTDB lineage: Bacteria > Bacteroidota > Bacteroidia > Bacteroidales > Bacteroidaceae > Prevotella. Next base: position 392 of record CALZAP010000052.1, on the reverse strand, counting down.
ATGGAGGCCCCGTTGAGTTTCTGTTGGGTCTTCATCACGGAGAAGGTGAGCCATGAGTCGGTGCCCGGCACAAACTCCCCGTAGAGTTTCATGTCTAATCCCGTGGCATATCCGTCACACTGGTTTCCGCCATAATATGTGAGTTTCACATTATTTATATTATAAGGTATAAGGTTGTGAAACATCTTATAGTAGGCTTCGGCGGTGAATTTGAATGGTCGTTCAAGCATTTTGAACCTGTAGTCGAAGGCTGCCACGAAATGTATCGACTGCTGGCTTTTGATGTTCTTGTTGAGCACGGCCACAGTACGTCCGTCCACGGTGGTGGTGTCTCTCAGGTCTTTGTAGAAGGGAGCCTGATAGTAGAGTCCGGTGGCAAAACGAAGGGTGAC
>CALZAP010000051.1 GCA_945614335.1 uncultured Prevotella sp. | reverse complement strand
TGCATCTTCAGCGTCTTGCCGTCGCTTGCCTGCTGGGCAAGGCGGATGAACATAAGGGGAGTGAAATATACGGGTATGAAACGCAACGCCACAACTGCAAGAATGGTGGAGCCGAAAAAGGCTACCACCATCCATTGTATGACGATTCTTACTCTGCGGAGTATGAATTTCGTAATTATCATCTTAAAAAAGAATTACTGCAATGTACCGTTCTGTGCAGCCTGGATCATTTCCTGGCTTGCATACATGTAGACCTCTACACGACGGTTCTGAGCCTTTCCGGCAGCTGTGGAGTTGTCGGCAACTGGGTTTTCCTCGCCAAGACCTTCAACGCTCTTTATCTGTGCTGTGGACACGCCGAGGCTCTGGAGATATGAAGAAACGGCTGTGGCACGGTCGAGAGAGAGGGCCTTGTTCTTCTCCACGCTCTGGGCTGCAGTAGAGTTTTTCCAACCTGCATTGTCGGTGTAGCCCTGAATGGCAACGTCGCAAGAGGTGTTGTTCTTCAGCACCTGTGAGAACTCCTGCAGAGAGCTCTTGGCAGCGGGAGCCAGTGTTGAGGAACCTGTGGTGAAGAGGATGCCGGAGTCGAAGGTCACCTTCACAGCCTGAAGGCCGTTCTTGTCGGTCACCGACTCTACCTGAGCGTTTTTCACAGCCTCAGCCTCAGCCTTTGCCTTGTCCATCTTCTTGCCGATGATAGCACCTGCACCGGCACCTACTGCGCCGCCCACGGCAGCACCTACGGCTGTGTTGCCAGCCAACTTACCTACTATTGCGCCAAGCAATGCGCCACCGCCAGTACCGATGGCGGCACCTTTCTGTGCGTTTGTACATCCTGAGAGGATGAGACCCAGGCAAAGGGCCAATGAGAATACCTTAATCTTTTTCATTTCTATAAATTTATTTAATAGTTAAAGTTTTGATTTACCCAACTTGTTTGAGCTTTCGGACTGCAAAGATAATGCTTTTTTTCATATATTGATATAAAAACCTTATGTTTTTTTTGTTTTTTAGACATTAATAATGTTAAAAGGAAAAAATTAGCCGATAAATGATTGCATTTATATATTTTTTTGTACCTTTGCACGAAATAACGAACATAACACCAAAAAAAATGGCAAAAGAATTAAAGGATTTGACAAAAAGGGCCGACAACTACAGCCAATGGTACAACGACCTGGTTGTAAAGGCCGACTTGGCAGAACAGTCTGCCGTCAGGGGATGTATGGTGATAAAGCCATACGGTTACGCGATTTGGGAAAAGATGCAACGTCAGCTCGACTCGATGTTTAAGGAGACAGGAGTGCAGAACGCTTACTTCCCATTACTCATTCCCAAGTCGTTCCTTTCAAGAGAAGCCGAGCACGTGGAGGGCTTCGCCAAGGAATGTGCCGTGGTGACCCACTATCGACTGAAGGCTAAGGAAGACAAAAGCGGAGTGGAGGTTGACCCCGCTGCAAGACTGGAAGAAGAACTGATAATAAGACCCACATCGGAAACCATCATCTGGAACACTTACAAAAACTGGATACAGTCGTGGAGAGACCTGCCACTGATGTGCAACCAGTGGTGTAACGTGATGAGATGGGAGATGCGCACAAGACCGTTCCTGCGCACAAGCGAATTCCTCTGGCAGGAGGGACACACCGCCCACGCCACACGCGAGGAGGCTGAGGAGGAGGCACAGAAGATGCTGAAAGTGTATGCCGACTTCGCTGAAAAGTGGATGGCAGTGCCTGTATTGCAGGGTGTGAAGAGCGAGACGGAACGTTTTGCCGGAGCCCTCGACACTTACACCATCGAGGCCATGATGCAGGACGGAAAGGCTCTGCAGAGCGGCACGAGCCACTTCCTCGGACAGAACTTCGCCAAGGCTTTCGACGTGACATATCTTAATAAAGACAACAAGCCTGAATATGTATGGGCCACCTCTTGGGGCGTGTCTACAAGACTCATCGGCGCACTGATAATGACTCACTCTGACGACAACGGCCTCGTGCTGCCTCCTCGCCTGGCTCCTGTCCAGGTGGTGATAATACCGATTTCGAAGGGCGGCGAGCAGCTGCAGATGATCAGCGAGAAGGTGATGCCTATCGTTGACGAACTGAAGAAGAAGGGCATCAGCGTGAAGTATGACGACGCAGAAAACAAGCGCCCGGGATTTAAGTTTGCCGACTACGAGCTGAAGGGTGTGCCTGTGAGACTGGTGCTCGGAGCGCGCGACCTGGAGAACGGTACCATAGAGGTGATGCGACGCGACACCTTGGAGAAGGAGACCGTGGCACTGGAAGGCATTGCAGACTATGTGGAGCAGCTGCTTGAGAAGATACAGGACAACATTTTCGAGAAGGCACGCAAGTATCGCGACGAGAGAGTGTACGAGTGTGACAACTACGAAGAGTTCAAGGAGAAGATCAAAAACGGCGGCTTCTTCCTCTGCCACTGGGACGGCACCGCCGAGACGGAGGCAAAGATAAAGGAAGAGACCCAAGCCACCATCCGCTGCGTCCCCTTCGCCTACGAACAGACTCCGGGAGTGGATATGGTAAGCGGAAAGCCCGCCAAGTGCAGGGTGATAATCGCAAGGAGCTATTAAATTAAAGAGGAGAGAGGAGTGAGGAGAGAGGAGAGAGGAGAGAGGAGTGTTGTGAAAGAGGAGTGAGGAGAGAGGAGTGAGGAGAGAGAATACTGAACTGCGCGGAATACAAGAAATCCAGGCTTGGACATTTCTCACTCCTCTCTCCACACTCCTCTCTCCACTCCTCTCTCCACTCCTCTCTCCACACTCCACTTTTATATACCTAACATCATGACCACCATAACCAAAAAACTGATATTTACGCTGGCTATCGCCATCAACATCGCATCCACAGCCGTAGCACAACAGCTGCAGGCCTCGCTGTCGCACTATTCCACCGACGACGGAATGTGCTCAAACGCCGTGTCGGACATAAAACAAGACGGATATGGATATATCTGGATTGCAACATGGAACGGACTGTCGAGATTCGACGGATATGAATTCTATAACTACAAGACTGGTGGACAAAGCCGAGTGCCTCTGCTACACAACAGAATCAGCGACATGCAGATAGACGCCATGCAAAACGTATGGATGAGAATGTATGACGGAAGAGTGTTTATGGTTGACAGAATGACGGACAAAATCGTCAACCCCTTTGCCGATGTATACGGATATAAAGACCTCAGGTCTACACACAAACTGGTCACCACCCACAACGGAGACATACTCATACTAATGGACGGAGTGGGAATATACCGTATGCGCAGCTCACGCAACGGCATCTCAAAACAACTCATCACTACCGAAAAAACCAAACCACTGGCCATCACAGAAGGATACAAGGACGACATATGGGTGGGAACCGACAAGGGAATATACCAGATAAACTCAAGCAGCGAGACACTCGACACTGAGAGCATTCTCGAAAACGAAACCGTGCTGTGCCTCTACTCCAACGGATACAACATCTACGCAGGAACACAGTCGGGAAAAATCATGGAGTGTTCATACGGTGAGGAACCCAGACTGCTCGCCGACGTGAAAATGCCTATAAACACCATTTTCAAAGACTCAAGGGCCTCCATTTGGTTTGCCACAGACAAGCAGGGCATCTCAAGACTCGACCTCACCACAAACCTGCTGAAAGACTACCAACAGACAGTCGTGGTGCCGGAATACGACCAGCATATAGCTAAGGTGTCGGAAGTGGGAGGAACGGTATGGGTGAACATGAACCACGGCGGATTCGGATATTTCAACAGACAGGAAGACACCATCGAATACTTCCACAACAACCCGCTGAACCCATGGGAACTGTCAAACACGCTCGCCTCGTTTCTCGCCCTGCCTGAAGGCATCATCTGGGAAGCGACAAGCCGAAAAGGACTCGAAAAGCTCGAAATACTGAAAAAAAACATCAAGAGAATACCTATCTTCGAAGGTACGGAAAAAGGTAACCAAAACGAAATCAGGGCATTATACTACGACCGCGAAAGGAAGACACTGCTCATGGCCAACAAGAAGGGTACGCTCATGATGACCAACGGAGTGAACAAAAGATACTTCAACAACATTGACCAAGCAGGCGACTTCGGACGTGTATATGGCATCGACAAAGACAAAAAAGGCAACTACTGGATAGCCACAAAAGGAACGGGACTCATAAAAATGACTCCTCTCGCCAACGGCTCTTACAGCTACAAGAGATACAGAAAAGGAAACAGCTACACACTGAACGACGACAACACATACTGCACCATCGAGGACTACGAAGGAAACATCTGGGTGGCAACATACGGCGGAGGTGTGAACGTGATAACAAAAGACCGCAACGGAACGGAGATAGTGGTGAACTGCGACAACATGATGAAACACTATCCCGCCAACGAATTCAAAAAGGTGAGAACACTCGCACTCGACAAGAAAGGAAGAGTGTGGGCGGGAACAACCGACGGAGTGCTCATTCTCTGGCTCAAAAACCACAATATCAAGATGTTGCCAGTGGAGGAAACCAAGGAGGCGGAGAAAAACATGAACAGCAAGGACATCATAACACTGAAATGCGACAGAAAAGGCACCATGTGGATAGGCACCAACGGAGGAGGACTGAGCAAATGCCTGAACACCAACGCCGACGGCAACTTCCAGTTTGACACCTACGGCAACGCCGACGGACTGCCTTCGGAAGAGATAAAGAGCATCACATTCGACGCAAAGGACATCGTGTGGTTTGCAACCGACCACACACTCTGCTCCTTCGACCAGAAGAGAAACATCTTCAGCATGTTCACAATACAGGACGGAGTGGACGACTGCATCTGCTCCGAAGGCGCTGCCGCAACCACCATAAGGGACAACATTATATTCGGAACGCTCGACGGATACTACTTCGTGGACAAGCACAAACTCGTGAACGGGGGAAAGACATCGCTGAAACTGAGACTCACCGACTTCTACATCAACGACGAGCTGATATCGCCACGATTCTCCGACCTGTATGACTACTACGTGCCCGACGCGAAAGAGGTGAGACTGCCTGACCACAACTCCATGTTCTCGTTCAGGTTTGCCTCGCTCAACTACCAGCTGCAACACCGCGTACACTACCAGTACATGCTCGAAGGATACGACGAGCAATGGCACACGGCCGGCAAGGACCGAATGGCAAGCTACGCCAACCTTCCCTCGGGAACATACACGCTTAGGGTGAAGGTGTCGCTGCATGAGACACCCGACAAGTTTGAGGAAAAAGCCATCACCATAGTCGTGCCTCCCACATTCCTCTTCTCCACCATGGCTATATGGATATACATGTTGGCAGGAGCCGCCTTGGGCATTGCCTTCTTGGCATGGAGACAGAAAAGGATAAGAAAAGAGGTAATGAGTGCAAATAAAACGTAAAAAAACAGGGAAACTGTTGCACATTTAATAATTATGTATTAACTTTGCACACTGAGATCCTGGGACCGTATCTGAAAGATAGGGATACTCATCAAATAATTCAGAAAACACGAGACGGTTTCTCCTGCTAATGGCGGGCCACAATAAGTCGCCAAAACGACAAAGCCGAAAGGCCGGTGGATTACAAAGGCGGAGAGTCGCTCAAACCTTATTCATTAAGGAGTTTTCATCATCTTCGGGTACGGTCCTTTTTTTCCCAGTTACACATTATTATATTATAATAGATTATCATGTTTTCCGGAATAATTGAAGAATACGCTACCGTTGTTGACGTAAAGCGAGACAGAGACAACATCGACATCACACTCACATGCTCTTTCACACCGCAGCTGAAAATTGACCAAAGCGTGGCACACAACGGCGTTTGCCTCACCGTGGTAAGAATAGAAGGCGACAACTACGTGGTGACAGCCATGAAAGAAACACTCGACAGAAGCAACCTCGGAGACCTAAAAAAAGGCGACAGGGTGAACGTGGAACGATCGATGATGATGAACGGCAGACTCGACGGACACATTGTGCAGGGACACGTGGACCAAACCGCCGTGTGCACCAACATCGACGACGCCAACGGAAGCAAGTACTTCACTTTCAAATACAACTTTGAAAAGGAAATGGCAAAAAGAGGATACTTCACCGTGGACAAAGGAAGCGTGACTGTGAACGGAGTGTCGCTCACTGTGTGCAACCCTACAAACGACTCGTTCCAGGTGGCTATAATCCCCTACACCTTCGAACACACAAACTTCCACGACATAAAGGTGGGAACAAAGGTGAACATCGAATTTGACATCCTCGGAAAATATATCGCAAGACTGAAGGAAATAGACTAAGGTTAACAAATCTAAAACTCCTACAGAACAACGGGGAAAAACCGTGGATATTTTCTACTAAGATACAGAAAATATCGATTATATTTGGATATTTCACGATTTATTCCGAATTTTGCATCGACAAAAATGAATAAATCATGAACAAAAAGTATCTTTTTATCTTGTCGCTATTATTGCCGCCGGCCATGGCCAACGCCCAAGGGAACGGGCAGGACATGACCACGGCAAAATATGCGGACACAACAAAGAAGTGGACACTCCACGACTGCATAACACATGCTCTAAACAACAACATCACACTGAAGAAAAACCAAGTGACCATACTCTCTTCGAAAGAGAATGTGGAACAGGCTAAGGCTGCACTGCTGCCGTCGCTCAGCGCGTCGACAAACCAGTCGTTCGGATGGAGACCATGGAACGAGGCGGGAGTGAGCACCGTGGCTAACGGAACTGTGGTGAACAAAGTGAGCAAGACCTACTACAACGGCAATTACGCACTGAACGCACAGTGGACTCTTTGGAACGGTAACAAAAACCGAAACACGCTGAAGCAAAACAAACTCGAGACAGAAAAGGCGGAACTCGACTCTGCTACCAACGCCAACATGCTGAAAGAGCAAATTGCCGAACTCTACGTCCAGATTCTATACCTCAACGAAGCCATAGAGGTGAACAGGCAAAGCCTTGCCACAAGCAAGAAAAACGAGGAAAGGGGAAAGATGATGGTGGAAGTGGGGAAAATGTCGAAGGCTGACCTCGCACAACTCACCGCACAAACCAAGCAGGACGAGTATAACATAGTGAACGCACAGGCTCAAACCGAAAAGGCAAAAATGCAACTCAAGCAAATACTCGAACTGCAGGGAGACATTGATTTCGACATCGTCATTCCCGAAAAGAACGACCAAGAGGCACTCGCCGACATTCCTGCACTGCAAGCCGTGTATGAACAGGCTCTCGCCACAAGGCCGGAGATAGCCGGAAGTCTGCTGAACATTGAAAGTCAGAAAATAGGGGTCAAGATAGCGAAAGCGGGAAAAATGCCGCAGATAAACATGACAGGAGGAATGGGAACAAGCACCACCTCGATGAACAACCATGGTGGCAGCTATCAGCTGAAAACCAACTTCGACGCCACTCTCGGACTCTCGCTCAGCCTGCCCATTTTCGACAACAGGTCGACAAAGACCAACGTGAACAAGGCAAGACTCGCCGTGATTGACGCCGACCTCGACCTCCAGGACAAAAGGAAAACGCTTTACAGCACCATAGAAGGATACTGGATAGACGCTAACACAAACCAGCAGAAATTCAAGGCGGCACAGGCAAGCGTGGAAAGCATGCAGGCAAGCTACGACCTGCTGAGCGAACAGTTCAGACTCGGACTGAAGAATATTGTGGAACTCATGACCGGGAAAAACAACCTCGTCACCGCACAACAAAACATGCTGCAAAGCAAGTATATGACAATACTCGACATCCAACTGCTGAAATTCTATAAAGGGGAGGAGATTTAAGGAGTTAAGGAGTTAAGGAGTTAAGGAGTTAAGGAGTTAAGGA
>CALZAP010000050.1 GCA_945614335.1 uncultured Prevotella sp. | reverse complement strand
CCCGAAAACTGTGGCTGCCGGTAACTATAGCGGAATAACATGGCTCGGGGGAAACACTTCATTTTCCCAACTACGAGGTGCGCCAAGGTATGATGAATAGCTTGACAAACTATCTTATAGACTAATGACAAAACATTAAGTTTATTTGTCAAATATGCAAGGTCGGATAAAAAACTATTGAGTAATTTTGCAGGCACATTTAAAATACAACTTATTATAACAATGATAAAGAAAAGGAATATTTTATCTATAGCAATAGCTGCTATGCTCCTGCATTCGCCTGTGTTTGCACAGTCTGACAGGAAAGTGACCAACATCAACCGAGGATGGCTTTTCCGGCTGGGAGAATCCTCTTCGGCCATAACCCCCGAAAAAGCTAAGGCCGAGGGATGGAAAGAGGTGAACCTGCCTCACGACTTCCAGATAGAACAACCATGGGTGGCTCCGGCTGCCGACGAGAAAGCCAACACCAGCGACGCCGGAGCGAACATCAAAAGCCGCCTCTCGGCAAGAGGATTCAAGGAGATGGGCTCGGGATGGTACGTAAAGGCTTTCACTCCTTCGAAAGAAGACAAGGGGAAACGAGTGGTGATTGACTTCCAGGGCATCATGTATCTCGGCGACGTCTATCTCAACGGAAACAAGATCGGCGGCACCGACTACGGATATGTGGGCTTTGATATTGACATCACCGACAAACTGCGCTACGGCGAGGAAAACACAATAGCCGTATATTCCAACACCGCAAACCCAAGAGACTCGCGCTGGTACACGGGAGGCGGACTGTTTCGCGATGTCAACATCGTGTATACCGACCCTCAGCTCTACTTCAACCGCCATCCGCTGAACATCTCCACACGTGAAAACAAGTTTGTGGACATGACAGTCGACGTGCAGTGCAAGACAAAGCAAAACACCATTGCCATGCAGGTGACTATAACATCGCCCGACGGAACCGTGGTGAGCGACCGCAAACACGAACTGAAACGCGTGCGAAACTACAAGTTCGGACAGGAATTCTCACTGCCCGCCGTTGAAATAGCAAACCCGCAACTCTGGGACTGCGAGCATCCTAACCTCTACACCGCCACCGTCAAGCTCATACGCGAAGACGGCACAGTGAGCGACGAGACATCAAAGCGGTTCGGCATACGCGACGTGGCTCTCGTGCCAGGCAAGGGACTGCTGCTCAACGGCAAGAAGGTGCTGCTCAAAGGCTATGCCAACCACCACACTCTCGGAGCCCTCGGTGCCGCAGCCTACCCGCGCGCCATGGAGAAGCGCATAAAGCTGATGAAGGATTACGGCATGAACCACATACGCACATCTCACAACCCCTACTCTGAGTCCTTCCTCGACCTCTGCGACGAAAACGGAATACTCGTCGTGGATGAACTCTACGACAAATGGAACGACCAGTATGTGGGCGGCGGAAGAGCACATTTCACCAACCTGTGGATGGACCATGTGGCAGAGTTCATCAAGCGCGACCGCTGCCATCCATGCGTGGTGCTGTGGTCGATGGGCAACGAGCTGCAGTCGTACAACGACACCCCGTTCAACGACTGGGGAGTGACGCAATACAAACTCATGAAGACCCTCATACAGAGATACGACACCACACGCAAGGTGACCGTGGCCATGCATCCACGCTACCGCAACTGGGAAACCGACTCTCTGCCTTGCGACCTCGCCAAGGTGACAGACATTCAGGCATATAATTATAGGTATATGTATTTCCCCGGCGACGGCAGGCGTTTCCCCTGGATGAACTTCTACCAGAGCGAGGCCTCTGTGGCTGCCATGGGAGAAAACTTCTTTGCCATGGAACTCGACAAAGTCATCGGACTCGCCTACTGGGGAGCCATCGACTATCTCGGAGAAAGCCAGGGATGGCCTGCCAAGGGATGGGCACAGGGCGTGTTCGACATTGCTCTCGAACCCAAGCCAAAGGCATACTACATGCGTTCGTTCTTCAAGCCCGAAGAGCCTGTGGTGCATATAGCGGTCACCGAGTCGACAGAGAGCGTAATGTGGAACGGAGTGCAGACCGGCAACGACGGACAGAGCGACCACTGGAACCGCACTCCCGGCACAAAGCTATCACTCACCACATACACCAATGCCGACGAGGTGGAACTGCTCGTGAACGGAAAGAGCTACGGCACCAAGAAGAACGACAAGGGCAACGCAAAGATGCGCAACCAGATACGCTGGGATAACGTGGTATATCAGAACGGATACTGCGAAGCCATAGCACGCACCAACGGCAAAATAGTGGCTCGCCACAAGATTGAGACCACCGGCAAGGCAGTGGCCTTGAAGTTGTCTGCCGACAACGACGCATGGCTCGCCGACGGCATGGACCTCCAGCACATCCGCGTGACAGCCGTGGACAGCAAGGGCAGACGCGTGAGCAATGCCGTGGCTGATGTCACAGTGAAGGTGGATGGAGAGGCAAGCGTTGTGGCCATGAGCAACGGCAACATCAAGTCCGACGAACTCAGCGTCACCGACCACCAGAAGCTCTTCAACGGCTCGTGTCTCGCCATACTCCGTTCGGGCCAGTCACCGTCTCCTGTCACAGTCACCGTTTCCGCCCCCGGTTTCAAGACTGCAAAGCTAAAGCTATCAACAAGATAAAGCGTTTTCAGTAAGGGAAGTTAAGGAAGAAATTACCTTAACTTCCTTTTTCTGCGAAAATAAAGCAACACATACGGAAAATGTGATACTTGAGGGTTTAATTACTCCAAATTGTCAAGTCAATAGGTCAAATATATAGGGTGTTGTTGCAGAACTCACAATAAAGATGCTCGGTCCAGCCTCTGCAAAGACAGAGAAGGGTGATACCGCCGAACTGGCAGGCGGCAAAGCCGGCGAACTCGACCGCGTGGCAACTGCCGAAGGAGCCGTAAACCTCCGAATAGTCGAAATAGACTTACTAATAAAGAATTAAAAATTAAAAATTAAAAATTAAAAATTAAAAATTAAATAGCTGCGCATTGTTATACGGCGCAGCTATTCAATTTTCAACTTTCAATTTTCAATTTACATAATTACAATTACGTTGTGTTTGCCTTCGGAATATGGGATGACATTTCCGGCTACGGGCTGGCCGTCGACAGACATTGAGCTTATGCCGGATTGGCGAGCGTCGGGGTTCTTTACCGTGATGGTGTACTCTGCGTCGCGGAAACGGCGGCGGACGGTGTACTCACCGGCGGTGGAGGGAAGACACGGACGGATGGCAAGACCTTCGTAGTCGGGCTGTATGCCGAGGATGTACTGGCTGACGGTGAGCCACATCCATGCGGCGGTGCCTGTGAGCCATGAGTTCTTGCCCTCGCCGGGCTTGAAGGCGTCTTTTCCGGCCACCATCTGACAGTTGACGTATGGCTCTACCTTATGCAGCGTCTGATACTTCTCTTCTACGTATGACGGGAGAATCTTTGTGTAGTGCTCCCATGCGTCGTTGCCGCGTCCTGCCACGGTCATGCCGATGATGACCCACGGGTTGTTGTGGCAGAAGATGCCGGCATTCTCCTTGTATCCTTCAGGATATGACGATATTTCTCCCATCTCCACGTGGTATGTGGTGTAGGCGGGATTGTTGAGCACTATGCCGTGCTCGCAGTCCATCATGCGCTCCACGGAGTCGATGGCCTTGTCGCAGAGTCCCTCTTCGAGACCTATGCCTGCCATGGTGCACCATCCCTGGCTCTCGATGAATATCTTTCCTTCCTCGTTTTCGTTTGAGCCTATCTTGTTGCCATAGAAGTCGTAGGCGCGGAGGAACCATTCGCCGTCCCATCCGTCTTTCTTCACGGCTTTCTCCATAGCCTCGACGGCTGCCTCCATGGCGTCGGCCTCAGCCTCGAAGCTGTCGACACCGTATTTCGAGGCTTCTTCGCCATTGCGGGCAAGCTGGCGGCAGAGGCTTACGTATTCCTTTCCTGTGACGACAAACAGTCCGGCTATCATGAGCGACTCGGCCTTGCTGCCTTCGCTCTTGTTTTCGGTGGTCTGGAAGCTCTCGTTGGGGTCCCATGAGAAACAGTTGAGATTGAGACAGTCGTTCCAGTCGGCACGGCCTATGAGCGGAAGGGCGTGAGGGCCGAGGTTGCGTGTGACGTGCTCCATAGAGATTTTCAGGTGCTGGAAGAGTGTCTTCTCGCTTCCGGGCTGATTGTCGAACGGCACCAGCTCGGTGAGGATGGAGAAGTCGCCCGTCTCCTTAAGATATGCGGCTGTGCCGAAGATGAGCCAGCAGGGGTCGTCGTTGAATCCGCCGCCGATGTCGTTGTTGCCCCGCTTGGTGAGTGGCTGGTACTGGTGGTAGCAGCCTCCGTCGGGGAACTGTGTGGAGGCAATGTCGATGATGCGCTGGCGGGCACGGCTGGGCACGAGGTGTACGAAGCCCACGAGGTCTTGGTTGGAGTCGCGGAAGCCCATGCCTCGTCCTACTCCGCTCTCGAAGAACGATGCCGAACGTGAGAAGTTGAAGGTTACCATACACTGGTACTGGTTCCAGATGTTTACCATCCTGTCGAGCTTGTCGTTGCCGCTCTCTACGGAGAAGTTTGAGAGCAGTTTGTCCCAGTAGGCGCAGAGTTCGTCGAAGGCGGCATCAACTTTTTCGGTGGTGTTGAATCGCTCGATGAGCTGGTGTGCCTTCTCTTTGTTGATGACTTTCTTTGCCTCAAACTTTTCTTCCTGCGGGTTTTCCACATAGCCGAGCAGGAAGACGAAGTCGCGGCTTTCGCCCGGAGCGAGTTCCACCTCTATATATTGTGAGGCGATGGGGCTCCATCCGTGGGCATGGCTGTTGCGCGGACGGCCTTCCACCACTGCGTCGGGTGCCGACTTCTCGCTGTAGAGGCCCACGAAGGTCTCGCGGTCGGTGTCGAAGCCCTGTATCGGCGCATTTACGGTATAGAAGGCGTAATGATTGCGGCGCTCGCGATATTCTGTCTTGTGATATATGGTGGAACCCTCTATCTCCACCTCGCCGGTGGAGAAGTTGCGCTGGAAGTTTTCCATGTCGGTGGCGGCGTTCCAGAGGCACCACTCGGTGAAGGAGAAGAGCTTGAGCTGCTTCTTCTCTGAGGTGGTGTTGGTGAGTGTGAGTTTCTGCACCTCGCCCCATGTCTTGAGGGGCACGAAGAAGAGCACCGATGCCTTCACGCCGAGTTTCTTGCCGGTGATGCGGGTGTAGCCCATGCCATGGCGGCACTCGTAGGAGTCGAGCGGCGTGCGGCATGGCTTCCATCCGGGATTCCAGATAGTGTCGCCGTCTTTGAGGTAGAAGTAGCGTCCGTCGTTGTCCATCGGCACGTTGTTGTAGCGATAACGGGTGATGCGGCGGAACTTTGCGTCCTTGTAGAAGCTGTAGCCTCCGGCAGTGTTTGAGATTAGGGAGAAGAAGTCTTCGTTGCCCAGATAGTTGATCCAAGGCCATGGGGTCTTTGGATCGGTGATGACATACTCGCGGTGAGCGTCATCGAAATGTCCGTATTTTTTTTCCATTTCGTTAGTTATTGACTTTTTTTGTTTCCGTTTTATCGCTACAAAGATAGCTTGTTTTCTGTTATTTACAAAACAAAACAGAAATTAATTACGTTGTTTTGATGTCATTTGTTGATAAATATCATTCCCAATAGTGTTTTTGGGCAAAATAGTATCAAAAATAGATAAGTTTTATATTTGAAGATAAAGAAAAAGACCTTATCTTTGCATGCAAAAACAATATTCAATAACCAAAACAACGGAAACAATGCAAATGAAAAATGCTATCTATCTGATGGTGATGGCTGTGATGGCCATGATTGTCGCAGCCTCGTGCTCTTCGGGCAAGGACACGGAGGGGGACAAGTTTGTGAAAGTGGTGGACGGACATTTCGTCAAAAACGGAAATCCTTACTACTATGTGGGCACCAACTTCTGGTATGGAGCCATTCTCGGGTCGGAAGGTCGTGGAGGCAACCGCACGCGCCTGTGTCAGGAACTCGACGACATGAAGGCCATGGGAATAGACAACCTGAGAATTCTCGTGGGAAGCGACGGCGAGGAGGGGGTGCTGACAAAGGTGGAGCCTACTCTGCAAAAGGCGCCCGGAGTGTATAACGACACCATACTGGCTGGACTGGACTACCTTCTCATGGAAATGGGGAAGAGAGACATGGTGGCGGTGCTGTATCTGAACAACTCATGGGAGTGGAGCGGCGGCTACGGCTTCTACCTGGAGCATGCCGGAGAGGGTAAGGCGCCACGGCCTAACGAAGACGGGTATCCTGCCTTTATGGACTTCATGCGCAAGTATGCCACATCGGAAAAGGCTCACCAGCTGTTCTACGACTACGTGAGGTTTATACTGGGACGCACAAACCAGTACACGGGCGTGAAATACACCGACGACCCCACCATCATGTCGTGGCAGATAGGCAACGAGCCCCGAGCCTTCGGCAAGGAGGAGCTAAAGCCATTCGCGAAGTGGCTCGCGGAGACATCGGCCCTGATACGCAGTCTCGACACCAACCACCTCATTTCCATAGGCAGCGAGGGAGCATGGGGCTGCGAGGGCGACTACGAGACCTATGAGACCATCTGCAAGGACGAGAACATCGACTACTGCAACATTCACATCTGGCCTTACAACTGGAGCTGGGCACGCCCCGACAGCCTTATAGCTGACCTGCCCGCCGCCTGCGACAGCACGAGACAGTATATAGAGCGTCATCTTGAGATATGCGACCGACTAGGCAAGCCGTTGGTGATGGAGGAGTTTGGCTATCCGCGCGACGGATTCAAATACGACAAAGCCACCACGACACAAGGCCGCGATGGCTATTATAAATATGTGTTCTCGCTTGTGGCCGACAATGCCGAGAAGGGTGGCAAGTTTGCCGGATGCAACTTCTGGGCATGGGGAGGCCGCGCCAACCCGAAGCACGAGCAGTGGCTGCCCGGCGACGACTATACCGGCGACCCGGCACAGGAGGCCCAAGGCCTTAACTCTGTGTTCTCCACCGACTCCACCACGCTCGCCATAGTGAAGGAGCAGGTGACGAGGATGGAGAAGCTGAAAAGGCACTAAACGATGATTTTCGTCTTGTGGTAATACTCCCGGAACTCTGTGGGCGCACAACCTTTCTTGCGCTTGAACACGCGGTTGAAGTTGCTGAGGTTGTTGTAGCCGCAGAGGTAGCAGATGTCGGCAATGCTCTTGTTGGTGTCGACAAGCATGCGGGAGGCGAACCCGAGACGAATGTCGATGATATAGTCGCTCACGGTGCGTCCGGTGTGTAACTTGAAGAAACGGCTGAAGGCTGTCTCACTCATGCAAGCAAGGTCTGAGAGAGTCTTCAGCTTCATTTCTTTCATATAGTTGCTGTTGATATAGTTTTTCACCTTCAGGATGCGCGAGCTGTCTTCCTCTATCACCACCTTGGCGTAGCTTGTGGTGGCAAGAGTGCGTGAGCCTTCGCTGCTGGCAAGCACATTGAGGATGCGGAGGAAACTGATGAAGGCCTCGAAGGGGTCCTTGATGCTGCTGAGTGTCTGCAGGTCGTTGTATACCTTCATAATGGTGTCCATGGAGAACGCAAGACCTTTGCGCGCCTCGTTGAGCATGTGGTAGATGGCCTTGAAGGGCGACGTGCCGAAGAAGCCTTCGGAGGAGAGGTCGAAGCGGAACTGCACGGTGATTTCGTGGATGTCGTCGCTCCTGCATTCGTTTTGCATCCACACGTGTTCCAGCTCAAGACTGGTGATGAGCACGAGGTCGTACTCGCCTATCACCTCGCTGCTGTCGCCCACTATACGTCTCACTCCGGCTGCGTGTTCCACAAAGTTCAGCTCAAACACTTGATGGTTGTGTATAGGATATGTAAACTCTTTCT
>CALZAP010000049.1 GCA_945614335.1 uncultured Prevotella sp. | reverse complement strand
ATATATAGATGTGCGCCTCGTGGCACACGGACAGGTCACTGTACTTGACTGATTAAAGGAAGGAAAACGGGGAGTTTGAATTCACCTTCCAAAATCAGGACACTCTCCTGTCACTTGTCCCGTGATGTTTATTAAAAAAGTAGTTGTCAATAAATAAAAAAATTGTCAATATGGAATTTTTTTCGATATGAAAACTACTTTTTCGTGAAAAAATAGTTGTTTTTGGATGATTTTTTGTATTTTTGCAGCGTTAAAGGTCAAAACAAACAAAGATTTGGATTTAAAAAACAAACATTATGAAAGTATTAAGAAGAATATTTGTCGTTCTGTCAGTATTGTTAGTATCAACATTAGCGGTGGCAGAAACCACCGACGAACCTGTAATAGGAATAGTAGGCCGCACGGATTGTGGCAGTTTCTGGCGTTATGACTTCAACTATGAGACAGTTGATGCCGACGGCGAGACACCTATTGTGCTCTCCGCAGCCATCTTTATGAGTCAGAGTGTGCACGAAAAAGTCATTAAGGCCAAGGGATGCGGATTGCTTAACCACTATACCATCACCGACGACAAAGAGCGTCCTACAAACGTGACGGGTATTTTCTCTCTCGAAGGAGTGTTTTCCAACTCCAATTACATTATGATTGAGTCCGACGGATTTGGATTCGGTATCGACGCCAAGCGCAACCAGAAGTATCTTCAGGGCAGGGCTACGGCACGAGTGAACATCGACGCCTTCCTTGCCGGACGCAAACTGATGGAGGATGAGGGATATGAATTTGAGAACGTGGTGCTCAACTTAGGCTACTCTCAGGGAGGAAACTCGGGTATGTGGGTCAACCGACTTGTGGCTGAGGGCTATCGCAGCGATGAACTGCCTAAGATTGACTATTGCATCATCGGCGGCGGTCCCTACGACATGTATTCACACTACCGCAAGTTGGCTGAAGATAATGTGTCGCAATATCCTGTAGCCCTGCCGCTTATCCTCAGCGGAATGATTGACGCAGGAGGATATAAGGTGAAGAACGAGGACGTGTTCACTGACGACTTTGTGCAGTATCTGTCCGAACTGTTCGACTCAAAGGAGCATGACACCGACTATATAAACAACTTTATATATGAGAAGTATGGAAATGCTGACGACAAGAGTCTGCCTTTGGAAACAATCGTGAAGCCAGAATTCTTCGACGAAGAGAGCGAGCCTATGAAGGATATCGTATATCACTTGAAGGAGAACTCTCTTGTATATGATTCATGGAAGCCGGAGAAAACCGATAAAATATCATTCTATCATTCACCTTTCGACGAGGTTGTACCGTTCATCAATCAAGAAAATATGGAGAAACATCTGCTCGACAATGGCTATACTTCCTTTGACATAGATAGCTCATCTACGGAAGGTCATACTGATAGCGGCACTCTTTATGCAATGTACACAGCATTGCTTCTTAGTGAATTCGTCCCCACAGGCATGGAGGATGTGTTCAGCAATATTCCTAATGAGGAAACGCATGACATTTACAGTATCGACGGTCGCCTGATACGCAAGCAGACCACACTGAGCGAGGCATTCCGCTCGCTTCCCAAGGGCGTGTATGTCATCAACGGACGTAAGGTCGTGAAAGAGTGATTTTCTGACATCATAGTAGTCACAATGCCATCGACGCAGTGAGGTCGTTGGGATTCTTTGACTAAAAATTTTAATAGAATAATATGAAAGACGTAATTATTAAATTTCATGCAACCCTTCTTTGCAGCCTGCTATGCGCAATCTTTTGGGGTTGCTCTGACAACGACGACAAGAAGGCGAAGGCTCCCGAGGAGGATGCCTCGCAGTTTGTCGTCCTCACGGATGTAGTGCCGGATGCCATTCTCGAAATCCGCTACTACAGTACATATAACTTCATTGGTCGCCGCATTCCCGGTTACGACGAACCGATAGCCATACTCACCCGCCAGGCTGCCGACTCACTCAAGAAGGTGAGCGACGACCTCATCAAACAAGGCTATCGACTGAAGATCTTCGACGGCTATCGCCCTCAGAAGGCAGTGGATTACTTCATGGCATGGGCAAAGGATGTCAACGACACCATCATGAAGCAGTATTTCTATCCCGAACTCGACAAGGCTGTGCTTGTGCCACAGGACTATATTGCCGAGAAATCGGGACACACCCGAGGAAGCACCATCGACCTCACCATCTTCGACATGCAATTAGAGAAAGAGGTGGACATGGGTTGCACCTACGACTACTTTGGCGTTGCCTCACATCCCGACGTCCTTCCTGGACAGGAGATTGGCGCCTACAGGCCTATCACCCAACAACAATACGACAACCGAATGATACTCCAGAAGGCCATGACCTCACACGGTTTCAAGCCCTACGACTGCGAGTGGTGGCACTTCACTCTTTTGGACGAGCCCTTCCCCAACACCTACTTCACATTCCCAATAGCCCGTAAGTCGCTCGCAAACTAATTGACGCAAAGGTCATCAGCCAGTCTGAATCGTCATTTGCACAAGCAGCGCTCCTTCACTGCCGTATTAAAGCCTCTTCTATAGCTTTCTCCAGCAACTGGCCGTGGATATTTACCTGCAACATTATGCCATCTCCGGAGATGAGGACTACAAAGGGAATGGCGTGCACGGCATAGGCTTGGGCAGACTTTGACTTGAAGCCTTCGAGAGTTGAGAGCTGCGGCCATGGCATCTGTTCGGCCTCAAGGGCTTTGGTCCATGACTCGCGCTTGGTGTCGAGCGACACGCTGACCACATCAAATCCCTTGTCGTGATACTTTTCGTAAAGCTTCTTTATTTCCGGTATCTCCATTCGGCACGGACCACACCACGAAGCCCAAAAGTCGAGAAGCAGGACTCGTCGTGGCTTGAGGAGGTCTGAGAGGGCGACTGACTTGCCGTCGGGAGTGAGAGAGGTGAAATCGGCATAGCGGGCACCATTGTGTGTGGCTGAGCGTATGGAGTCTTCCATATGTCTTGCCAACTCCTTGGCTTTCATGATGCTGTCGTGGCAGGCGGCATAGTCGCTGCGTACCTTTGCCTTCAGACTCTTGTACAATGTCTCGGGGAAGTCGTTTTGATGATAGAAAAACAACGTGGCTCCCACGTCGTTACTTATGTTGCGAGCGATGAAGTCGTGATAGGCGGGGCACATGCTGGCATAAAGGCTTCGAAGACTGTCGCCGTAAGCCTGTTCCTGTTCTGGAGAATAAGGTGTGGTTTGTTCCTGCGCGTTGCGTGTTTCCATCATAGTTTTTAATTTCAGTCGCACTTCTCTATCGCGCGAAAGTATGGTGGCGTCGTAGTCGTTGTTTAGTTTCCCGCCGCTTAGGGTTACGCTATACGGATCTGAGGCGGAATAACTTATGGCTACATTGCCGGGCTCTGCTATACACATGGTCTCGGGCAGACCGTAGAAGTGATAGTTGTCTTTTGTCGGCAAGGCGAGCGACGCCAGGAAAGGAGTTTCCACCGGGAAGGAGAAACGGAAATGCCCGTTCTCGATGCGTGCGCTGTCAACAATGGTGTTGAGACTGCGGTCGGCAGGATGGAGTTTCACGAGGCGGATGGCGAGTCCGTCGTAGTCGTTGGTGTTGACGTTTCCCCTGAGGGTGAAATTTTGTGCTGTGGCCATGGAGCACACGAACCACAATGCTATTGTTGCGAGCTGTTTCATTGTATTTTTTGTGCAAAATTAATGCTAATATTTCATACAGAAAAGAAAAAATGACAATAATTTCCGATTAACGTTTTTTAGGCAAAATGGCATAGGGTTACATTTGTCAGTAGTGTAGTATAGGAAAAAACACTGCATGAAAAGATTATTTCCCGCTGTTGTCTTCATGGCAACCTCATTGGCCGGCATGGCCCAAACGACTCCTGAGGAGAAACTAAACATGACGATGTATGCCGTGATGAATCTCTATGTGGATTCTGTTGACAAGGCAAAGTTTGTTGATTATCAGATTTCAAACATGATGAAGTCTCTCGACACCTTTTCGGAGTATCTTCCTCCTGTAAGCGCGAAGCAAGGTGAGATGATATTCGGTGACAGCATGCCACAGTCTGAAGGAAAACCTCAAACAGTACAGCATAAGACCGACGCCAATGCTGAGGCTCCACGCTGTGTAAACGCAGTATATATGGCAGACAAAGCCACTGGCTACATCTCGCTCTCCATGTTTGGGCAGACCAGTGCCGACGAGATGCGTGAGGCTCTCGGAAAGTTAAAGAAGCAGGGCATGAAGTCGCTGATAATCGACCTGCAGCAGAATGGCGGCGGACTGGTGGACAAGGCAGTAGAGATAGCCGACGAGTTTCTTGCGAAAGACCTCACCGTGTTTACTGCACGCGGGAGAAATGTGCCCGAAGAGGTGTTTAAGACCAGTCGCAAGGGAATGTTTGAAAAAGGCAGGCTCACGGTGCTCATTGGCAGTGGAACGAAATCGGCAGCAGAGTTGTTAGCAGCCGCCTTGCAAGACCACGGCAGGGCTGTAATAACAGGCACGCGGAGCTTTGGTAAGGGACTGATACAGGAGACACTGCCCTTTGCCGACGGGTCAGCATTGCGCATCACCGTAGCACGTTATTTCACGCCTAAGGGAGTGTGCATACAAAAGCCGTATGCTTCCGGCAACAAAACCGACTGGGGAGTAAAGCCCGACATAGAGGTGGCGCCCGACACTCTCCACCGCTCGTCGATGTGGTACAACCTCATCACCTTCAGCGGTGTGCAGACGCTCATTGCCCGCACTTACGCACAGGAGAATGACACGGAACTTCATCAGATGTACAGTACTGAAGAAAACTTCATAAAAAATTTTGATTCTCTCTCTATATTTAATAAGGTATTAGCAAAAGCCGACGAGCTTGGTTACGAGCGAAACGACGACGACATGGCGAAAACAAAGGACTATGTGGCGTTGCAGCTAAAAGCTCTTGTAGGCAGATATCTCTATGGTAATGATTGTTTTATCAGGGTAATGAACGAGCGCAACAACGCTCTCAGGCAGGCACTTGCATTGCAAACTGAGAAATGATGTCGTCGTAACCGGCATTCAAGGCGGTAACGGCAAACAACAGCCACTCAAGGTCCTTTCTCAATCGGGAAAGGGCCTTGGTCGTTTGTGCCTCAACGGTTTTTGGAGAGATGGCATACATCTCTGCAATCTCGGCGTTTGACAAGCCTTGTTCGTATTTAAGCCTGTAGATGTCGCGGCATTTCATAGGCAGTGCATCCACGGCCTCGTCGAGATATTTCTTCACCTCTTTCATCCGCATGTTTATTTCCTCATCAGGCGTCTGTATCACCTGGCGAGAATAGAAGTCGGTGAGGCTTTTGTCTACAAAGGCGTCCACCACCTTCTTGTGCCTTAGCTCGTTAAGGCAACGCTTGTAGACTGATGAAAAAAGGTATGGCTTTATAGGCGGGGAGAAAGAAAGAGTTTCACGCTCCTCATACATTTTCAGGAACAGCGACTGGACGATGTCCTCCGCCGCTTCCTCGTCGTGGAGAATTCTCCATGCATAGTCAACAAGCGACGTGTAGTATGTGTCGAAAACATACTCATACGCCTTCTTGTCACCTTCCCTCAATGAGTCGGCAAGGATATGTTCGTTGTTCCGGAAATCCATTGCTGGCATGCTGATTTATTACAAATTCTTCTCTCTTGGCTGCAAAATTACACAAAAAAAACGATTTTATTTGCAAAAAGTCAGATTTTGAATAGGGATTTTGCTTTTATTAAGTGTTTTGACTATGAAAAAGCATTAAAAACAACGAAATGGAAGAAAAAGATATTATACTTATCAACAGAATTCTCGGAGGCGAATGCACTGAGGAACTGCTCAAGCAGTTGAAGCAGTGGATAGAAGCCGATGAGACAAACCGCAAGGAGTTTGAGAGTTACAAACGACTGTGGCACTCCACACACTCAAAGACTCCAAGTGCAGAGAAGGTGGCAATGGCGCGAAAAAAACTGCTCGACCACATTACAAGACAGCAACAGGCAGAGAGACATCGCCGTGTGAGAAAAATCGTGGCATGGTCGGCGGCGGCTGTTGTTGCCCTCATGGTCTCTGTCACGGCGGCTTACGTACACTTCACCTCGCCCAAGGAGATGCCTTTGGCTGAAGTGGAGGCCATGGAAGTGAAAGTTCCGGCTATGGCGGCAACAATCATGACTGCCGATGGAGAGACAATAGATGTGGAAAACAACGTAGTAAGCAAGACCAGCGACAGGGAAAAAGAAAAGATGGCGGAGCAGATAACAGAGGAAGACGGACTACTCGACTTCTCTAATCTAAAGGCCGCAGTAGACACAAAGACGACAGTAAAGATTCCACAATGCGGATATTACTCACTAAGGCTGTCGGACGGCACCAAGGTGATGCTCAACTCTGCCAGCGAGCTGCTATTCCCCACCACATTCGCAGGAGCGACGCGTCAGGTGTTCCTGAAAGGCGAGGCGTATTTCGAGGTGGCACACGATGCCGAAAGGAAATTTATGGTAAGCACATCGTCGGGTGTCGACATTGTAGTACACGGCACTTCGTTCAATGTAAACGCCTACGATCCGAAACATGTCGAGACCACACTTGTGGAAGGCAGCGTGGAATGTAGGGCAAAGGGCGAAACGTGTGCCATGCTGACGCCTAACCAAAAGATCTGCGTTCACGATGACGGAAGCACATCAAAGGTGACAGAGGTCGACACATATTTATATACGGCATGGAAAGACGGGAAGTTCGTGTTTGAAAACGAGTCGATAGAGCTCATCATGACACGCCTCTCGCAATGGTATGGAATCGACGTGAAGTTTGACAACGAGGCTGTGAAACATCAAAAATTCACTGGCATACTCTCACGTTTCTCTAATCCCGTAGACATTCTGAAACGAATAGAATCGACTACGGTAGTTGAGTTTTTTGTTAAAGGCAATACGATAATAGTAAGATAATATAAATTTCAACACAAATGATATTATGAGAAGAGAAAAACAATTATTATTCGTGCTTCTGTTGTTTGTAGCCTTAAGCATAAGGGCACAACATCAGAAAGTCAACCTCAACTTCACGAGTACTCCCGTCTCACAGGTCCTAAGGACAATCAGTAAACAGACCGGACTTGACTTCGTGTACAGTAATTCACAGCTCGAGTCGATGGGCGACATTACCATCAAGGCATCCAACGAGCCAGTAGGAGAAGTGTTGAAGCGCATGTTGTCGTCGACAGGCTTCACATTCAAATTTGACAAAAACACCATCATCGTTCAGCAAGACAAAAAAAGATCTGATTCGAAAATTGACGGTTACGTAGTAGGTGTCGTTACCGATGCCAATGGCAATCCCCTGCCAGGTGTTACCATTAAGTTTATCGAGAACAATTATGGTACCACCACAAGTAGCGACGGAACATATCATCTGAACGCACGTGGAGTTTCAAAGGGAACCATCTGCTATTCGTTCATCGGAATGAAAAACAAGGAAGTGGCCTACAAGGGACAGAGCCGCATCAACGTAGTGATGGAGGAGGACAGCCATCTTATTGACGACGTGGTTGTGACTGGATATGGTACATACAACCGCGGGCAGTATGTAGGTGCCGTATCACAGGTAAAGGCAGAGGACATAAAAATAGCCAACGAATCAAGCATTGACCAGATGCTGCAAGGTGTTATCCCAGGAGTATCGGTGGTGAACACCACAGGCAAGGTGGGTGGTACACCGAAGATTCGAATACGTGGTACTTCCACTATCCTTGGCAACCAGGAGCCTCTGTGGGTTGTAGACGGTGTGATACAGACCAATCCCACTCCAATACCAAATGACGCAAGTCCACTGTCGAGCGACATGGACGAGATGCTGCAGACTGCAGG
>CALZAP010000048.1 GCA_945614335.1 uncultured Prevotella sp. | reverse complement strand
TATGCAAACTTCGAGAGTCCAACTATTGACGATTTTTTGGAAGTGGTAGAAACAAACCCTGAACTGAGGGGACTGAACGTCACAATACCTTACAAGGAGAAAGTCGTACCGTATCTCGACATCCTCAGTCCGGAAGCAAGGGCCATCGGGGCTGTAAACGTGATAAAGGTGGAACACAGCGGAAAAAAAACAGTACTGAAAGGATACAACTCCGACCTCATAGGCTTTACGCAGAGTATACAGCCCATGCTCGAGCCATATCACAAGAAGGCTCTCATACTCGGTACAGGAGGGGCGTCGAAGGCTATACACTACGGACTGAAAAGCCTCGGGCTGGAAACCGTGTTCGTAAGCAGGTATGACAGGCCCGGAACAATACAATACAAAGAGGTGACACCGGAGATCGTAAAGGAATACAACGTTATTGTGAACTGCACGCCTTGCGGCATGTATCCACACACCGACGAATGTCCCGAACTGCCGTACGAGGCCATGGACAACAAGACCATACTCTACGACCTCATATACAACCCCGACACCACCATGTTTATGAAAAACGGTGAGAGACATGGGGCGCAGACTAAAAACGGACTGGAAATGCTGCTTCTCCAGGCATTTGCCAGCTGGGACTTTTGGAATAAATGAAATATAAAAACCGATATATGAATAAAGACAATCGTTATATGCTACGCGGCGTAAGTGCCGCAAAGGAGGATGTACACAACGCGATAAAAAATATCGACAAGGGCATCTTCCCGCAGGCTTTCTGCAAAATAATACCCGACATTCTCGGAGGAGACCCGGAATACTGTAACATCATGCACGCTGACGGTGCCGGTACTAAATCGTCGCTCGCATACGCATACTGGAAGGAAACGGGCGACATCAGCGTATGGAAAGGCATCGCACAGGACGCTCTCATCATGAACACCGACGACCTGCTCTGCGTGGGAGCCGTGGACAACATACTCGTCTCGAGCACCATAGGAAGAAACAAAATGCTCGTACCCGGAGAGGTGATCTCGGCTATCATCAACGGTACCGACGAACTGCTCAAGCAGATGAGAGACATGGGCATTGGCATTTACGCCACAGGAGGTGAAACCGCTGACGTGGGAGACCTCGTAAGAACCATCATCGTTGACTCTACCGTGACTTGTCGTATGAAACGCAGCGACGTGATTGACAACGCCAACATCAGACCGGGCGACGTAATCGTGGGGCTCTCATCGTGCGGACAAGCCACATACGAGGACAGATACAACGGCGGAATGGGCAGCAACGGACTCACTTCGGCACGCCACGACGTGTTCAACAAGTATATCGCGGAGAAATATCCGGAAACTTTCGACCACGCAGTGCCTGAGGAACTCGTATACAGCGGCAGCTACAAACTCGACCAGAAGGTGGACGGAGTGGAAGTGAACGCAGGACAACTCGTGCTCTCCCCCACCCGAACATACGCTCCGGTGATAAAGAAGCTGCTCGACCTGATGAGAAAAGATATCCACGGCATGGTGCATTGCACTGGAGGCGCACAGACTAAGGTGCTCCACTTCGTGGGCGACAACTGCAGAGTGGTGAAAGACAACATGTTCCCCATACCTCCACTGTTTAAAGTCATACACGACGAAAGCGGAACAGACTGGAAGGAAATGTACAAGGTGTTTAACATGGGACACAGAATGGAAATCTATGTCAGCCCGGAAAATGCCGAAAAGGTAATTGAAACCAGCAAAAGCTTCAATATAGACGCTCAGGTGGTAGGACATATCGAAGAGGGACAAAAAAGCCTGACCATAATGTCAGAATACGGAAAGTTTGAGTATTGATACCTTATACATAATTTGATGATTGACAATAATAGCATACTGCAAAAACTTGATGGACTGGTAAGCAGGTTTGAGGAAGTGTCGACTCTCATTACCGACCCTTCTGTCATTGCAGACCAACAACGATTCGTGAAACTGACACGAGAGTATAAAGACCTCGGCGACATCATGGACGCACGAAAGAGATATATCGCGTGTCTTAACTCCATTGCGGAGGCCAAAGACATTCTCGCTAACGAAAACGACCCGGAGATGAGGGAGATGGCCCGGGAGGAACTGTCTGTCAACGAGGAGCTTCAACCTAAAATAGAAGAGGAAATAAAAATCGCTCTCGTACCTAAAGACCCTGAAGACGCTAAAAACGTGGAAATGGAAATACGTGCTGGTACTGGAGGCGACGAGGCTTGCCTCTTTGCCGGTGACTTGTTTGCCATGTATAAGAAATTCTGCGAGGCGAAGGGATGGAACCTCTCAATCACCAGCGTCAGCGAAGGTGCCGTCGGAGGATTCAAGGAAATTGACTTCGCTGTGAGCGGGGACGGCGTTTACGGAATACTGAAATACGAGTCGGGCGTACACCGTGTGCAGAGAGTGCCGGTGACAGAAAGCAACGGACGAATGCAGACCAGTGCCGCCACCGTGGCTGTGCTGCCTGAGGCCGACAAGTTTGAGGTGAACATCAACGAGGGTGAGATAAAGTGGGACACTTTCCGCTCATCGGGTGCCGGCGGACAGAACGTGAACAAGGTTGAGTCGGGAGTGAGACTGCGTTACATGTGGAAAAACCCGAACACAGGCGAGACTGAGGAAATTCTCATCGAGTGTACCGAGACGCGTGACCAACCGAAAAATAAGGAACGCGCACTCGCACGCCTGCGTACCTTTATTTATGACAAGGAACACCAAAAGTATATCGACGACATTGCAAGCCGCAGAAAAACTCTCGTTTCAACCGGCGACCGCAGTGCGAAAATACGTACTTACAACTTCCCACAAGGACGCGTGACCGACCACCGCATCGGCTACACCACCCACGACCTCCAAGGCTTCCTCGGTGGCGACATCCAAGACATGATCGACGCTCTCACCGTGGCAGAGAATGCTGAGAGGATGAAAGAAGCGGAATTGTAATTGGTTGTTTCTATGGGACTGGTTTACACAAAGAAAAGAGACAACGAACAGCGTGAGAAAACTGTTCAGGCTGAAGAGTTCATACACAGGATGATCTCAATGAAGCAGAAAAAAATAGAGACTTTTAACGACCCACCAAGGACAGAAATAAAGAAATAAAAAATAATGAACAGACAACAACTGATTGAACAAATAAAGACCAAACGCACATTCCTCTGCGTTGGTCTTGACACAGACCTCAAGAAAGTGCCACAACACCTTCTTGAAGGCGAAGAACCTATTTTCAATTTCAACAAGGCAATCATCGACGCCACGGCCGACTACTGCGTGGCTTACAAGCCAAACCTCGCTTTCTACGAGGCTTTCGGAGTGAAAGGACTCATTGCCTTCGAGAAAACAGTGAAGTATCTAAAGGAAAAATATCCCCAGCACTTCATCATTGCCGACGCAAAACGAGGCGACATCGGTAACACATCGGCAATGTATGCAAGGACTTTCTTCGAAGAATATGACGTTGACTCGCTCACCGTGGCTCCGTACATGGGAGAAGACAGCGTGACTCCTTTCCTTGGATATGAGGGAAAGTGGGTTATACTTCTCGCACTCACAAGCAACAAGGGCAGCCACGACTTCCAACTCACGGCCGACACTGAGGGCGAAAGACTGTTTGAAAAGGTGCTGAAAACAAGCCAAAAATGGGGAACACCCGACAACATGATGTATGTGGTGGGCGCTACCCAGGGAAAAATGTTTGAGGACATCAGACGAGTGGCTCCCGACCACTTCCTCCTTGTGCCCGGAGTGGGTGCGCAAGGAGGCAGTCTCGAGGAAGTATGCAAATATGGAATGAACGCTGACTGCGGACTCCTTGTCAACAGCTCACGAGGCATCATCTACGCAAGCAACGGCACCGACTTCGCCTCCGTGGCAGCGGAAAAGGCAAAGGAGCTGAAAGAGCAGATGGATGCCGTGTTGAAGGAAAGGGGACTGTAAAACTGGAGTTAAGGAGTTAAGGAGTTAAGGAGTTAAGACAAATGTCTAAGCTGAGAAAACTCCCTAAAGGAAGCGGAAAGACTCTTGAACTCTTTTAAACTCCTTGAACTCCTGAAAAGGGAGATAACTCCATAAAGATGAGAAAACTGAAATTTGAAAAAAAATTGACTGCATGGAATTTTCAGCAAAACAGATAGCGGAATTCGTTGGAGGAAAAGTGGAGGGCGACGAGCTCACTACCGTCAACACTTTCGCAAAAATAGAAGAAGGTAAGAAAGGAGCCATTTCGTTCCTCTCTAACATGAAGTACTTGCACTACATCTACGACACTGAGTCGTCGATAGTGCTTGTCGACGATGCCGTGAAACTGGAAAGGGAGACAAAGGCAACTCTCATCAGGGTGAAAAGCGCATACGAGGCCGTGGCAAAGCTGCTGCAACTGTATCAGTCGATGCAGCCAAAGAAAAAAGGCATCGACTCCCTCGCATATATACACCCTACGGCAAAGGTGGGAAAAGACTGCTACATCGGACCTTTCGTGGCCATAGGACCTGAAGTGGTGATTGGCGATGGATGCGTGCTGCACCCTCACGTCACTATTGGCGAAAAGGCTTCCGTTGGCAACAACACTGAGATTTACAGCAATGCAGTGGTGTATCATCACTGCAAGGTGGGAAATAATTGCGTGCTACACGCAGGATGTGTGATAGGTGCCGACGGATTCGGATTCGCACCCAACGCCGAGGGATATGACAAGATTCCGCAGATAGGCAATGTGGTGATAGAAGACAATGTGGAAATAGGGGCTAACACTTGTGTTGACCGTTCTACAATGGGAAGCACCATTATACACAAAGGAGTGAAACTCGACAACCTCGTACAGGTGGCACACAACTGTGAAGTGGGCGAAAACACTGTAATGTCAGCACAGGTGGGTATCGCCGGAAGCACGAAAATTGGAGCATGGTGTATGCTTGGCGGACAAGTGGGTATAGCAGGACATATCTCCATTGGCGACAAGACATTCCTCGGCGCACAGTCGGGAGTGCCAGGCAATATCAAGGGCGACCAAACACTTATCGGAACTCCTCCAATGGAGCCAAAGGCTTACTTTAAGTCACAGGCCATATTCCGCCGATTGCCAGACATTTACAAACAACTCAACGAGTTACAGAAAACAGTGGAGGAGCTTAAAACCCTCAAATAACTCTACCATAACAAATCCAACAAAGATTTCAATTATGACAAAGCAGACAACATTAAAAGGTAGTTTCTCTCTATGCGGAAAGGGACTTCACACTGGCCTTAGCCTTACAGTGACATTCAATCCGGCAAAGGAAAACCATGGATACAAAATCCAGAGAATCGACTTGCCGGGAGAACCTGTTATTGACGCAGTGGCTGAAAACGTGATCGACACTCAAAGAGGCACTGTCTTGGGAAAGGGAGAGGTAAGGGTGTCTACAGTGGAACACGGACTCGCAGCCCTCTATGCACTCGGCATCGACAACTGCCTCATTCAGGTGAACGGACCGGAATTTCCTATCCTCGACGGAAGCGCAATAAAATATGTAGAGAAAATAAGCGAAGTGGGTATTGAGGAACTCAACGCTCCGAAAGACTGGTACGTCATCAGAAAGAAAATTGAGGTGAAGGATGAAAACACCGGTTCGTGCATCACTATACTGCCCGACGAGGAGTTCAGCATCACTGCCATGTGTTCGTTTAACTCAAAATACATCGACAGCCAGTTTGCATCGCTCGACAACATGGAGGACTTCAGCAAGGAAATAGCTCCCGCAAGGACCTTCGTTTTCGTAAGGGACATACAGCCGCTGCTCAACGCCAACCTCATTAAGGGCGGCGACCTCGACAACGCCATCGTCATCTACGAGCGACAGATATCACAGGAACAGCTCGACACTCTTGCCGACATGCTACACGCCGAACACCGCGACGCCAACAACCTCGGCTACATACAGCACAAGCCGCTGGTGTGGGAAAACGAGTGTACAAGACACAAGCTGCTCGACATCATCGGCGACATGGCACTCATAGGAAAGCCGATAAAGGGAAGAATAATCGCGACAAGGCCGGGACACACCATCAACAACAAGTTTGCAAGACAGATGCGGAAGGAAATACGCAAGCACGAAATACAGGCTCCCATCTACGACCCGAACGAGGAGCCGCTGATGGACGTGAACCGCATACGAGAACTTCTGCCCCACCGCTACCCCATGCAGCTCGTCGACAAGGTGATTGCCCTCGGAGCAACAAGCATAGTGGGTGTGAAAAACGTGACAAGCAACGAGCCTTTCTTCCAGGGACACTTCCCACAGGAACCCGTAATGCCGGGAGTGTTGCAGATTGAGGCTATGGCACAGTGTGGAGGACTGCTCGTGCTCAACTCAGTGGAAGAGCCTGAAAAATGGTCTACTTACTTCCTGAGAATCGACGACGTGAAATTCAGGCAGAAGGTAGTGCCGGGAGACACCTTGCTCTTCAAGGTTGACCTGCTCGCTCCTATACGACACGGCATCTCGTCGATGAGAGGATATGTGTTCGTGGGCGACCATGTGGTGTCTGAAGCCACATTCACTGCACAGATAGTAAAGAACAAATAGAACGGACAGTTCTGATTATTCACTATAACTTAATATTATATTGATATGAATAACATTAGCCCAATGGCATTCGTGCATCCTGACGCAAAGTTAGGTGACAACAACGAAATAGGACCTTTCTGTTATATCGACGCTGACGTGGTCATCGGCGACAACAACAAGCTCTACAACAGCGTGACACTTCACCAAGGTACAAGACTGGGAAGCGGAAACGAAATATTCCCGGGTGCAAGCATAAGCACTAAGCCACAGGACCTGAAATACCGAGGAGAGGCTACACTCTGTGAAGTGGGCGACAACAACAGCATAAGGGAAAACGTCACAATAAGCCGCGGAACGGCAAGCAGAGGTAAAACCGTGGTGGGTTCAAACAACCTGCTCATGGAAAACATGCACATTGCACACGACTGCATACTCGGCAACGGACTCATCATCGGCAACTCCACGAAACTGGCTGGAGAAGTTGAGATAGACGACAACGCCATCATCTCCGCTACTGTGCTTTGTCACCAGTTCTGCAGGATTGGAGGATATGTAATGATACAGGGTGGATGCCGCTTCAGCCTCGACATACCGCCGTTCATCATTGCAGGAAAAGAACCTACACGATACTGCGGAATCAATATCGTCGGACTCAGAAGAAGAGGGTATACAGCAGAGCAAATTGATATTATCCACGACACTTACCGTACCATCTATGCCAACGGTATCATCAAGGATGGAATCAGCGAGGCAAGGATGAAATACCCTGACGTGAAAGAAGTGGAATACATCTGCTCGTTTATCGAAAACTCCAAGAGAGGCGTAGTAAGATAAGCAAAAGATGAACACCCTTATCGTCATCACAGGACCTACTGCCGTGGGAAAAACGGAACTCTGCCTCGGCATTGCCGAAAAATACAACATTCCGGTAATTAACGCTGACTCAAGGCAGATATTCCGCGGCATGCAGGTCGGGACCGCCGCTCCCACACCTGAACAAATGAACAGGGTAAAGCACTACTTCGTGGCTAAGCTCGGACTCGAAGAATACTACAACGCATCGATGTACGAACAAGACGTCATGAAACTGCTCGACTCCTTGTTCAAGCACAACAACGTCGCACTGCTATCAGGAGGAAGCATGATGTATATCGACGCGGTGTGTAACGGCATTGATGACATTCCGACCATCAACGACGATGTAAGGCAACTCTACAAGAAAAGACTTGAAGAAGAGGGCCTGCAGGCTTTGCTTGAGGAACTGAGAGACAAAGATCCGGAATACTACAACCTTGTGGACAAAAACAATCCAAGAAGGGTTGTACACGGACTGGAGATTTGCCACCAAACCGGTCTCACTTACACTTCTTTCAGGGTAAAGGAGAAAAAACAACGGCCGTTCAGAATCATAAAGATAGCACTCAACAGGGAACGAGAAGAGCTTT
>CALZAP010000047.1 GCA_945614335.1 uncultured Prevotella sp. | reverse complement strand
TGGTTGCAGAAGCCCGCCAGCGCCTCGTCTATCGAGTTGTCCACCACCTCATAATCCCGGATGATGTTCAGCACGATATTGGGGGCAACCACCGAGAGACGCGAAATCTCCTCGTCAGAGAAAAACTTGTCTTCTACCTTGATGATACCCTTGCGTGTGAGTTTCTTGGAATGGTAATTGTATCCGATGGTGACAGGGGTGGACAACTGTTCCAAGCCCAGCAGAGTGACCACCTGATAGGTCTTTTCAGTAGGGATATGGTCAATCACCGTGCCGTTTTTGATGGCGGCAACCAGCATTTCTTTCTTGTTGTTCATAATCTTGTTCATTCAATAATGGTTGAATCGTTCTTGATTTCCTCCAAAGATATGCCAAGCACATCGCAGAAAATGGCCTGACGGGCAAACAGTCCGTTGCGTGCCTGCTGGATATAGTAGGCATGGGGATTGTCGTCCACATCGTAGTTGATCTCGTTGACACGGGGCAGGGGGTGCAGAATCCTCATGTTGGGTTTGGCGCTGCCCAGCATGTCATTCTTCAATATGTATATGTTTTTCACCCGTTCGTACTCCATCAGGTCAGAGAACCGCTCCTTCTGCACGCGGGTCATATACAGAATATCGGCATCGGCAATCAGTTTTTCGTTGAAGGCAGTATGCTCCTGGAACTTGATGCCATACTCCTTGCAATAGAGTTTGTATTCGTTGGGCATGGACAGTTCTTTGGGCGCCACGAAATGGAAGGTAGGATTAAAATGTCTCATCGCCATAATCAGCGAATGAACGGTTCTGCCGTATTTCAGGTCGCCCACGAGGTAGATGTTCAGGTTGTCTAAAGTGCCCTGCGTCTTGTAGATGGAATAGAGGTCGAGCATGCACTGTGAGGGATGCTGGTGGGCACCGTCGCCGGCATTGACGATAGGCACCGGGGCCACCTCGCTGGCATACTGCGCCGCCCCTTCGATATAATGCCTCATGACTATCACGTCGGCATAGTTGGACACCATGAGTATAGTATCCTTAAGAGTCTCACCCTTGGTGCCACTTGTTATCTTGGGGTCGGCAAAACCTATGACACGTGCGCCAAGGCGGTTGGCTGCGGTTTCAAAACTCAGTCGGGTTCTTGTAGAAGGCTCAAAGAAGAGCGTTGCCACGACCTTTCCTTTCAGCAGCTCCCTGTTAGGATGCCGCTCAAATTCCTGTGCCATCTCAATCATGTATAAAATCTTCTCACGAGTGAGGTCGGCTATGGTCACAAAATTATGTTTTTCCATCAGAAAAATTTGATTATTCGTTTTTTCGACCGCTAAGGTACACATATTTTCTCATTTATCGCACAAAAATCACAGAAAATCGCGATATTTTTTCGTTATCTCAATAAAAACAAGTATTTTTGCAGTCGATATTCAGTTTTTAGAAGAAAAAAGTGACATAATTATGGATAAAAAAATCGTCCATCTCCTATGGACCATGCTCGTCGTGGCCGTAATTTCGGCCGCTGGCTTATTCTATGCCATCGCCGAAGGATGGATAGGATACATGCCTCCCATAGAGGACTTGCAAAACCCTATAAACAGATTCGCCACGCAGGTGTATTCTGCCGACGGCAAACTCATGGGTACATGGAACTACAACAAGGAAAACCGCATCTGTGTAGACTACTCACAGCTTTCGCCACATTTGGTGAAGGCCCTCGTGGCAACGGAAGACGTGAGGTTCTACGACCACTCGGGCATTGACTTCAAGGCCTTGGCAAGAGCTATAATTAAAAGAGGTATTCTCGGACAGAAAAATGCAGGTGGCGGTTCGACCATTACACAGCAGCTCGCAAAACAGCTCTACTCGGGAAAGGCGGAAAGCGTGACTGAACGTGCCATGCAGAAACCAATAGAATGGGTGATTGCGGTGCAGTTGGAGAAAAACTACACCAAGGACGAGATCATTGCCATGTATCTCAACTACTTCGACTTCCTCCACAACGCCGTGGGCATCAAGACCGCCTCAAACACTTACTTCGGCAAGGAGCCAAAGGACCTGAACGTAAACGAGGCCGCTACACTCATAGGACTGTGCAAAAACCCATCGTACTACAACCCGGTGAGAAATCCCGAGAGATGCAGGGAGAGAAGGAATGTGGTGCTCGGACAAATGGTAAAGGCGGGGTATCTCACAGAGACTGAGTATGACACCTACTCTACCCGACCGCTAAACCTTAACTTCCACGTGGCTGACCACAAGGACGGCATAGCGGCTTATTTCCGCGACTTCCTCAGAAGGTATCTCATGGCAAAGAGGCCGGAAAGGGAAAACTACCCTTCGTGGAACCTCAACAAATATGTGCAGGACTCGATAAACTGGTATAACGACCCTCTATACGGATGGTGTAACAAAAACACCAAGAAGAACGGACAACCGTATAACGTGTATACCGACGGACTGAAAGTCTACACCACCATCGACTCCAGAATGCAGAGATATGCCGAGGAGGCTGTGAACGAGCATGTCGTGAAATTCCTGCAGCCTGCCTTCAACAAGGAAAACAGAGGAAAGAAAAACGCTCCATTCTCCGGAAGACTGACGGCAAAACAGTTTAACGACATCCTCGGACGATCGGTGAAACAAAGCGAGAGATACAGGGTGATGAACAGCCAAGGGGCTTCGTATGACGAGATATACAAGTCGTTTCACACTCCCACAAAGATGAGCATCTTCACCTATCACGGAGAGGTGGACACCACCATGACTCCCATCGACTCGATAAAGTACTACAAGTCGTTCCTCAGGTGCGGATTCATGAGCATGTCGCCCGTCAACGGTGCCGTGAAGGCTTACGTGGGAGGCCTGAACTTCATACACTTCAACTACGACATGTGTACCGAAGGACGCAGACAGGTGGGCTCGACAATAAAGCCTTTCCTATACTCACTTGCAATGGAAAACGGGTTCTCGCCTTGCGACCTCGCGCCAAACGTGCAGCAGACATACGTGGTGGCAGGACAGAACTGGACTCCACGCAACTCCAGCCGACGCAGGTATGGAGAGAACGTGACGCTGAAATGGGGTCTGGCACAGTCGAACAACTGGATAACCGCCTACCTCATGAGCAAGCTGAACCCGCAGGCCTTCGTGACCCTGCTGAGGGAATATGGCTTTAACAGTCCAGACATTCACCCCTCGATGTCGCTCTGTCTCGGTCCGTGTGACCTTACAGTGGCGGAAATGGTGAGCGCATACACCACATTCGCCAACCATGGCATCAGGTGTGCCCCACTCTACGTGACCAAGATTGAGGACAACGAAGGTAACATCATCGCACAATTCCAGCCGAGAATGAACGAGGTGATAAGCGAAGAGAGCGCCCACAAGATGCTGTATATGCTGAAAGGTGTGGTGGACGGAGGTACTGCCGGAAGACTTCGCTTCAGATATAACTTCACCGGAGAGATAGCCGCCAAGACCGGTACGACAAACAACAACAGCGACGCGTGGTTTATGGGCGTCACCCCTACCCTCGTAAGCGGCGTGTGGGTTGGCGGCGACGACCGTGACATACACTTCGACTCGATGCAGATGGGCCAGGGAGCCACCATGGCCCTGCCTATATGGGCTTACTATATGAGAAAGGTGTATAACGACCCTCGACTCGGATATAACGAAAACGCCATATTCGACCTGCCGGAAGGATATAACCCATGCGAGATGTCGGAATCGGAATATGACATTAGTACGCCGAACGACATTGAAGAGGTGTATGAGTGAAAGAGGAGTGAGGAGAGAGGAGTGAGGAGAGAGGAGTGAGGAGAGAGGAGTGAGGAGAATTGAGTAATAACATCAACAAATATTCAAAGGATTATGAAAAGAATAGTGCCTATACTACTTGCGACTACACTGATGGCCGCTTGCAACACACCAGAAAAGATTTCGTATTTCCAGAATGTGCCGCTGAATACATACGAGACCATTGGCACCGACAACGACATAAGACTGAGGCCACAAGACCAAATATCGATTATCGTGACCACAAAGGACGCGGAGATTACTTCGCTCTTCAACCTCTCGCGCTCACAATATCGTGCGGGAGAAACTGAGCTAAGGCCTAACTACCAGGGCGAAGTGTCGGGATATACACTCGACTCCAAAGGAGAAATTGACTTCCCGATAATTGGTAAGATAAAAATTGGAGGACTGACAAGAAGCGAGGTGGCGCAGAAAATCAAAAACAGCATCATTGAAGCGAAAATGGTGAAGGACCTGGTAGTAACGGTAGAGTTCCTCAACCTTTATTTCTCTGCCGTGGGCGAAGTGAAAAAGCCTGGAAAATATGCCATCACACGCGACCGCATCTCACTGCTTGAGGGTTTGGCCATGGCAGGCGACCTGAACATCCTCGGACGACGTGACGCCATATACGTGATAAGGGAGGAAAACGGTCAGAGGGTGTCTCACGAGGTGGACATCAGGAAAAAAGAGCTGTTTGACTCTCCGGTGTATTATCTCAGGCAAAACGACGTGATATATGTCGTGCCAAACAATGTCCGTGCCGGTCAATCGACTCTCAACGACAACACATTCCTCTCCACCAGCTTCTTCCTCAGAAGCGGCTCGTTCCTGACGTCGTTGGGGTATTTGCTGTTTAAGTAGTTGTTTTAGAGGGTAGAGGGAAGAAGGTAGAGGGTAGAGAAATGATTGGAGCGAAAGGGTATTTAAGAAGGTAGAGGGAAGAAGTGAGGCAGTGGGGTATTCTCTTCCCTCTACCCTCTTCCCTCTACCCTCCAAAAAACTCCTTACTCCCCAAACTGGAATTGGCAATCTACAAGATACGGGGTTCCGTCGTTTTTGTTCTTGTCAATTCTCCAGTATTTATTAAAGTCGAAACCTGTGTATTTTGAAGAGTTTGACTTATCGCTTTCTTTGATGACTTCAGCTTTCCAGCTTTTACCCTTACCCTCTATCAAGAAAAGGTTCTCGTGAGACCAGAAGGAGTGATGGTCGCCCACTACACCATTGCCTTCATTGTTGCTATCATTCAAATCTTTTATTATACCGTCGTTGTAGCACCTTTCTATTGCTCCATATATTCCTATGTGACCAAGTATGCCACCATTTGTGTGCGACTGATTATTATTCTTCACATTACCTTTGTTGTAGCAGTCGTGAGTCATCCAATAATCTTCATCATAATCATTTCCATTCCTCTGGTATCCTAGCACACCACCTATTCTGGAATCTTCGTGGTCGGAATACACTACGCCACGGTTGCAGCAGTATGCCATTTCCATGTTTTCTCCAAGCGGTAGTTCGCCTTTGTCATGGCCTACACATCCTGCAACGCCACCTACCCACGCTTCCTTAGTGGAAGACACCTGGCCGTGGTTGGAACAATGCAACACTCTCATTCGTGACACATTGCCGTGTCCCAAGACTCCACCGGCTGCACCTTCGGCATCCGAATTCTTACTGTCAGATTTGATGGTACCAAAGTTGGAAGAATACTGGATTATTACGTCCCATCCACGATAGTCGTCATCGTCGTCACTATCAGAACGTTGTATGTATGAAACACCACCGCTTACAAAGTTGCCGCCATTCACATTACCTTTGTTTAACATGTACTCAATGATGAAGTTGGCACGGTTGGAGAGCGAGATGCGTCCGATGACTCCGCCTGTATAGTCCACTCCATTCACATTGGCATAGTTGAGCAGGTATTTCAGTGTCATTCCTTTGGTCCTGCAAAGTCCGATAAGTCCGCCAGTGTCATCACCGTAATTATTCATGAGCGTACTTGCAATCGACACACAGTATTCCACGATTCCGCGGTCGGGATTGTCGAGATGTCCCACAATGCCTCCCACACGCGCCTTGCCTTGCACCGAACCGGTTACACACAGATTCTGTATGTAAGTGTTTTTGGCATAACCCACTATTCCACCTATGGAAGTACCAGCCTTGGCCTCATAACCTGTTTCATCCATATTGAAGTCCACTATTCCTGGATAGTCGGACTTTTCCTTGAAATCATCAGTCTTTGGCACACTTGAAAAGTCAATTTTCGAAGGAACACGACCTTTTATGGTGCTGTGGTTTGCATAGCCCACAAGTCCACCAATGGCATCGTTGCCCATCACCTTCATATTATTACTCATTGAGAAATAATTAGCATAAATAGTGCATTTTTCAGTTCCGCCGGCAATTCCTCCACCAAAATTATTGAATGCCTTGACGTCAACATTAATCCTATTCTCAATATTATTATCGTGAACAATGTCGCCTTCTATGAAGCCTATCATACCTCCTACATACTTATTTCCCTTCACTTCATGAAATGCACTTCCTTCCTGATTCACTTTATTATTGCCTTCAAGACAGAGTTTTCCATGGGAATATACTTTACCGATAAATCCTCCTACATACTCATTACCGTTAACTACGGAACTGGACTGACAGTCTCTTATTTTAAGTTTTTCCTGGCTGGACGTGTAACCAACGAGTCCGCCTATCTCGTTACCCTCCGTTCTTATTGGCAACAGAATACAACAGTTGTCCATGACGCTTTCCTTTTCAGCCGACAACGCACCTATAAGTCCACCCACACGGTTGCTGGATGCAGTAAAGATATCCATATTTGACTGTGAATTGTCGATGGAATGTTTAAGCGTAATGTTCGTAAGGCTAACACCAGACTTATCCACGTTACCTGCAATACCGCCCACATATCCATTCGCGTCTATAGTCACAAGATAGGTAGATTCGCTATTGCTCAAGAGGTTGGAGAAGTCCTTTACTGTAAGCATACCCTTATTGTCGGGGTCGTTACTCATACATCCCACTACGCCTCCTACATAATTGTTTCCTTCAATGTCTAATCTGTTCAACTTAGAGTTCTCCACAGTAAGGTTTCCTTCCGCATATCCTATGAATCCTCCCACATTGTCTTTAGCTTCAACAGAACCTTTCGCCTCAACGTTGTTGAGATAGACGTTGCCTTGTGAATTACCGGCAAGCAATCCGACATTTTTATTACCGTTTTTGATTTTCGCATCTACAATGAGGTTTTGTATTTCTGCGCCGTCAACCAAGTTGGCAAACATTCCGATGTCGTTGGCTTCACCCGAGTTGTCACCAATATAACTATAAGATACGGTGTGTCCGCCTCCGTCGTAGTGTCCTGCAAAAGAGTAGGCAGTATACATTGTGCCGTCATAACCTACAGAGTTTCCCTTGACATCAACATCTGCCGTCTGCAGGAAGTAGAGGCCTTTAGCATGATTGACAGTGTCGCAGGACAGGTAATACCTTAATGTTTCAAAGTCTTCGTTATCTTCAATAAGATATGGATTTTCTTTAGTACCTGCTCCCGATAATTCGTCATCCATGAAATCCATATTCCTGGCCTGTAACTTTTGGTCGCGGAATGTTACATGCAGCACCATTGGCAGCAAGTCTCCATTGGGTAGCATAGCCCTCATGGAATAGTTGCCGTCAGGGATGCGTCTCGACAAAGGTATTCTCATTCCATACTGCTTTTTGTCAGCAAGATGGTTTATAACGGTGAAGAATTTGAGCGCCAAATCGCTGCTTTCCGACTTCATAAAGATAGTCATGGAAGTGATGTCTTCGGGTATGTTCCAATAGGTTTTGTCGAGTGTGAATTTCGATATTTGATACCCGTTTTCCTCTATCAGTTGCGAGTCAAACTCGTTGTCTATAGAGTCGCTGCCGCCCACCATCGTGACGATGGTGAAGGCTGCAATTAATAATGTGTAAAAGCTCTTGATATTATTCATAATTCAATTTGTTATTAATTCAAATTTAATCTTCTTCCTCTGGATGTTCCACTTGCATTATGGAGTAATATGGCATCGGGAAATAGCCCGTCTTGTTAGTAACCTTCCATGCAGGCTTGGCACTGTTGAAGTCCCAATTCATGTAATTACTCTTGTCATGCAGTTCTTCTATTGTAAGTCCATGGCCATTCGATGCGGAATTGCTGGCATCCTTAAAGTAATAGTTATTGCGCCTTTGCACGTTTATGAGGTTTCCAAC
>CALZAP010000046.1 GCA_945614335.1 uncultured Prevotella sp. | reverse complement strand
GGTCGAAACCAAACTGCCTGGCTCCCTTAATAAGTATCACCTCATCGTGGAGCGAAGCGAATGTTTCAGACTCCACAAACTGGCTTACGTTTTCAAAGAAATATTTCTCGGCAATATTTACCACTGCGGAGTGTTCGGTGAGCAGCGGTCCGATGCCGATAAACTTCTCCACCCCACGTTTCTCAGCCATGCCGCTCACGATGCTGTAAAGCTGGTCTGGCTGTTGTCCGCTTTGCTGAATGTCGCTTAGTATGAGTGTGCGTTTGCGTCCTTTGTGGTCGGGTCGGCGGCTCATGAAGTCGAGTGCGATGTCGAGCGAGCTCACGTCGCTGTTGTATGAGTCGTTGATGATGGTACATCCCTTCTGTCCCTCTTTCACTTCGAGGCGCATGGCCACTGGTTCGAGCTGCGACATTCTGACGTCGAGTTGTTCGGGTGTCACTCCAAGATGGAGTGCTGTGGCGGCACAGGCAAATGAACATTCCACCGAGGCCTCGTCGATGAAGGGCAGATGATATGTTGCGCTTACCGTAGAGTTGAAGGTATAGTCAACCACTGTTGTGGTTTCTTTCGTCGTCACCTTATTTATATATAGTGCGGCCTTTGGGTCTTCCTTGCTCCATGCTATTTTCTGTCCGCTATAGTCCGACTTTCTCATTGATCGGCTCACGATGTTGTCGTCAGAATTGTAGACCACCGTTTTAGCGTCGTGGAAGAGCTGTAGTTTCTCCTGGCATTTCTCGTCGATGGAGCGGAAGTTTTCCTGATGAGCCTGTCCGATGGAAGTGAGAATGCCGATGGTGGGTTGTATGATGTCTCTCAAGGCCTGCATCTCTCCCGTCTGGCTTATTCCGGCTTCAAACAGGGCCACGTCGGTATGTCTGTCGAGTAGCCATACCGAGAGAGGCACACCAATCTGCGAGTTATAGCTCTTTGGCGAGCGTGTGACCACCATCTGTGGCGACAGCAGCTGGTAGAGCCATTCCTTCACCATGGTCTTTCCGTTGCTTCCGGTAATTCCCACGACAGGGATATCAAACTCGTCGCGATGTCGTTCGGCAAGTCTCTGCAGTGCGGCGAGAGTGCTTGTCACCTTCAGGAAGTTAGCCTCCGCCATCTCACTCGCGGCTCCGGAAGGCACTTCCTCCACGACGAAGTTCCTCACGCCTCGTCTGTAAAGCTCTGGTATATAGTTATGACCGTCGTTACGCTGTGTGCGAATGGCGAAGAACAGTGTTTCCTCGGGGAAACACAACGACCGGCTGTCTGTCAGTATCCAGCCGATGTTGGCATCGTTGTGTCCGATGCGCCTTGCTCCGATGAGCGTCGTTATTTTCTCTATTGTGTACTTCATACAAAACTACAATATTTGTTTCTGAAGTGCAAAATTACTCTTTTTATTTCATTCTTCCAAACAATTCTGATGTTTTTTATTAGAATCATTATCACTAAATGACGCATTATTATTTTGGTTCTGCTATTATTTCACCGTCACCAGTTTCCTGTTTCTTATATACACACCAGGGCGCGTGGGCTTTGAGATGCTGATGCCACGAAGGTCATACCACGGTGTGTCGCCTTGTCCGTCGGCAGCGATGGTTGCGATGCCCGTGGCCTCCGGTATGTTGATGAGGTAGGAAGCCACATGCTCTTCGATGCCGCGCGATAAAAGGATTGCCACATTTCCCTTCTTCAATGGCTTGTAAGGCAGGCGCACCTCGCTTGTCTGACCTGCCCGCAGGAAAACTCCTACGTCCATTTTCTGCAAGCAGCCTTCTTTCAGAGCATATTCTTCCACCTTGTCCATTCCCTCGTAGTCGAGATATACTGCCAAGACACGGAGTTTGCCGCAGAGTTCCTCGCCATTGTTCTTAATCTGCAGGCTGAGGAAGTTGTCCTCGCCGGCTTTTGCCGGATTGTTGTCCAACTGCACGCCCACTATCTCAAGGTGGAGGTCAGGCTTTATCACTATAGTTGTCTTGCCGCCGAGGCGCGTTGCCTCAACGTATTGTGCGTCGGTTGTCAGCCGTTGCCATTCGGGAGCGCCTGCCTCCTGGCTGCGGAACACTGGGTAGAGCTTCGTAGCCACGCCTTCCTCAAGTTCTATCTCACTCACCGGCACGAGCAAAGTCTCATCAAACAGCGTTCTCATCAGATTCGGCTCGCTCACATAGCGCACCCTCAGCTTGCCGTCGCTGTCTATGCTGCATAGTCCCAACTCGCCGTAAAGCTCGCTTTTCTTCAGCCATTCTGCTGATACGACAATCTTGAGTTGGTCTTTCTCTTTGATGTAAATTATGTCATCCATCATACAAAAATATGGTTCCATGCCAGAGCCTGACGTGCCCAGCGTGGCAGGCACCAAGCCGAGTATTGCATCCTGATAGATGCAGAACCCGAGTCGTGACTTTGATGCTCCGGTGCTGGTATTGTTGTAGGGGTTGAGCACCGAGAGAAGGAAATAGCCGTCGTCGTCGCCGCTCCATCCCCAGTTGATGTGGAAGAGTCCGTTGCCGTCGTAGCCGTCGCAGACGAAGGAGTGTCCGCCATCGTCGGTATATCCTCCATAATACACAGGTCTACCCTCAGCCAGCTCGGCGTAGATCATGTCCTCCCACTCGTCGATGCCATAGAAGCTGCGGTTGATGTAGCGCATGTTCTTGTCGTAGTTGAAATATTCTATCAGTGCCCTCTGTATGAACAGGCTCTGTGCTCCTGAACCATTTGGAGAAAATTTCGTGCGCAGGGCATGGGCGCAATACTGCATCAGTTGCGCCACGGCATACTGTGATGCCTCGCTGTCGGCGGTGGAGCTGGGGTTTTCGGAATAAGTGTCGAGCATGTTGTCCCAGTCGAACGCCACCGGCGGCAGCGCGTCATAATGGATTGTGTCAGTCACGCCGTTGTAGCTGTATTTATACGAGTAGGCGGGAATAGCCTTGCACTCCGTCTTGGGCCATTCGTGGAACTTCATCAGCATTGCCATTGCCGTAGCGGTGCATCCCGTTGCGCCGCGCTTCCCATCCCATTCGGGTTTTAGCGTCCCGTCGAACATTGGGCAAAGCAGGTTGTAGGGGAACTTCTGATACCACTTGCTTGTAATCAACGGCTCCACGGCGGGTCTTACGCTCACCGGCTCACTCTGGTCGCCAAGGTCGTCGGCGTCGCCGAGTTCCTTTATCGCCGTCTCGTAGCTGCTGAGCCAAAAGCGCAGGTTGTCTGACATCGTGTTGAAGTCCAGCGAGCCGTGGTCGCTGTAGCCAAGAATTGGCAGTGTGCGGCTGTCGCCACTGGCAATGACGAAGCCACCGCCGTCCACATTGAAGGCATAAAGCCCCGTCATATCACCCTTCACGGTGTGCAGCTGACTTGCCGCAGCCTTTGAAAATCCCTTAGCCCTGTTGCCCTTGGTAAGGAATGATATCGCCTTTTGCCTTGCTTCCTGCTCCGAAAGTTTCTGGGCCATGATGCTTGCCGACATGAGCAGCATGACAAATAAAAACAAATTCTTTCTCATATCTTCATTTTTATATTATTTCAGCTTGAATAATGTTTTCGCGTGCAAATTTACAATAAAAGATTTCTTTTCCAGCCTATTTTCAATTTACAAATTGCCTCAACACAAAAAAAAGATGAAAATCTAAAAAAAAGTGCGGGCGAGATGCCCGCACTTTTTTTTCTTCAAGCATTAAATAAATGACTTTCCACCTTCCTTGGCACCTTCTTTACAGTCTTCCTTGCCTGCCCAATGTACGCCGCCTGCAACCTCTTCGAGCTGCTGCTCGTTGACTTTGTTCTTGTTCTCTTCCATAATGTTTAATTTTTAAAGGTTAATGTCAATAATACTAAATAAAGCGTTCCTTTCCACCTTCCTTGGCACCTTCCTTGCCACATTCTTTACATCCTTGCATGCCTGCCCAGTTTACGCCGCCTACAACCTCTTCGAGCTTCTGCTCATTAACTTTGTTCTTGTTCTCTTCCATAATGTTTAATTATTAAATGTTAATATCAATAATACTAAAGATAGATTTTCTTTCCACCTACCTTGGCAACTTTTTTACATCCTTGCATGCCTCCCCTGTCTACGCCGCCTGCAACATCTTCGAGATGCTGCTCGTTGACTTTGTTCTTGTTCTCTTCCATAATGTTTAATTTTTAAATGGTTATACTAAAAATGATTTTCGCTGCAAAATTAATGGAAATAATTGAAACTTGTTAGCCAAAATGGGAAAAAATTCAAAATTATTAGCTAAAACGGGAAAAAAAATCAAAATTATTAGCCAAAACGGGAAAATTGGTACTATACTTCCAGCTCCGGATAGCGCAGTTTCAGCTCTGCTATTCTCTGCCGCGTCTTCTCCATGAAAGCTTTGTATTCGGGCGAGTCGGGATTGAAGGGGCGATGGTTCAGCGCTTCGCGCACTGGTTTCCACTCAGAAAGCCAACGCAGTGCGGCTTCGCTGAAATAGGTCTCCTGCAGCCGCTGCCAGATATATTCCACT
Organism: uncultured Prevotella sp.; assembly: GCA_945614335.1. Lineage (GTDB taxonomy): Bacteria > Bacteroidota > Bacteroidia > Bacteroidales > Bacteroidaceae > Prevotella. The sequence goes on along the minus strand of CALZAP010000046.1, from coordinate 3,650 downwards.
GCCTGGTCGGTGGGATGAAGCATGTCTTCGCGATAGAAACGATAGTCACGCAGCTCGTCGTTGACTATTTCGTAGGAGGGGAAATAGTTGAGTGAGGAGTGAGGAGAGAGGAGTGAGGAGTGAGAAATGTCCGAGCCTTGATTTTCCGCTGTTAGGAGTGCGGGGGTCTCACCCGCACCTCGCCTCAAATCACCCGCCCCATCCGGGCTTGCCAGGTTTCCTAACTCCTCTCCTAAGTTAGGAGAGGTGTCACGAAGTGACGGAGAGGTCTGTCCCGCCGCCCCATCCGGGCTTGCCAGCATTTCTCTACCCTCTACCCTCTTCCCTCTTCCTTCTCTTAATACCTTCTCCGCCGCCAGCAGAAGTGTTGCTTTGGAGAGTTGGCTGGCATGAAAGCCATATTTGGCGTAGCGGATGGGACTGACAGTCAGTACGATGTGTACATCGGGATTGACTGCGCGAAGGAGGGCGACAGCCTTCATTATATAGTCGGCACACTGGTCTACCGACAGCTCTTCTTCCTGAAAGAGTCGGGCGGGACGTTTTTGGCAGTTGTCCACTATTTCTCCAGTTTCCTTTAGTCGATAGACATGGTTGGTGCCGAGGGTGAAGAACACTACCCTCGGCACAAATCCCACTTTTTTCTCCTCACTGTCCACTTCCCCAAACATCCTCTCCACGGTATGGAGTATGCTGGCGGGATTGTACATCACGCCGTATGGGTTTACGATGGCGTTGAATTTGTTGTCGACGAAACGGCGACCGATATTGTCGGCGAAACAAGAGCCCACGAAGAGCATCTTCTCCATCGGCATAATCTCAAAGCCAGGCTTCTCTATTTTTACTATTGTTCTGAATTCCATAATCTACTCAGCTTCTACTTATTTGTAATCCCCGTTTGCTCAGCGTCATGTCAACAAATCGGGCGTTGGGGTTCTGGCGATTGGCGTTCAGCACCTGCTTTATGCGGGCGGCAGCTTCGGGGTCCTTCGCCACCATGTAGAGATAGCCGCCGCCACCGGCTCCAGGCAGCTTATAGCCAAGACAGAGGTCGTCTACAAGGCTTGTAAGATGCTGCACCTGAGAGGGGTTTGTGCCAGAGTCGAGCAACTGGTTTTGTGTCCAGGTCTTTCTGATAAGACGGCCGGTGAGTTCGAAGTTCTGCCGTTGTATCGCCTCGTACATGTCGAGTGTGTGCGCCTTCATCTGTCGGAGAAGTTCCAGTTGGTCGTGATTGTTGAGGAACATGCGTCTCACTATCTCCGCCAGTATGGTTTTTGCAGTGCGAGTTATTCCTGTATAATAAAGAAGGTGGCATGAAGCATACTCAGGCTGCATGAAGATGTCGTCGGGCAACCAGCGAACTGATGGTGTCTGCTGGAATCCGCGCTGTGTCTGCAGCAGCTTCACTCCTCCAAGCACTCCTCCAAACTGGTCTTGCCATCCGCCACCAGTGGTGAGCATCTGTTCGAGCACGAGAGTGCGTCGGCATATTTCGTTTTTGTCCCATGCCAAAGAGCAGAAGTCGTTGATGGCTCCGAGCACTGTGGCAGCCAGGATGCTGCTGGTGCCGAGACCACTGCCAGCCGGTATAGCCGAAAGCAGTGTGATTTCTATACCGCATCCAAAGCTCTCAAGCTGCTGGCGAAGCGAGGCGAAACGCTCGCAGCAGAAGTCGGGCAGGAAGCCTGCAAGGGCAAGTGCGGCCTTGGGTATGGAGAACGGACTTCCCACGTGGCAGAAGTCGGCCAACTGTTCGAAGGTTTCGATGCACTCCATAGCACCGAGGTCGATGCTGCGGAGCACTATATGCGGCTCGCTACATGGTCGGACGTAGGTCTGCAGCGGCGGCTGTCCGTTGAGTTCTATTGCAAGGTTCACCACGTTTCCTCCTTCTGCGAGACAATAAGGCGGCGTGTCGGTCCATCCACCGGCAATGTCGATGCGCACCGGACTGCGTGCCCACACTATCTGGTCGGAGTAAACAGCCATGCGTGGTTGCTGGCGCTCGGTGCTCACCATGCCCGTAAGCCCTTCTCTCAGCAGCGAGAAAGCCTTGGCTTCCCAAGACGACCTTTCGCAAGAATCAGTCGAGAGCGACGAGGCGTTGAGTGTCTCAAGCTTTCCGCGGAACATGGCGTCGTGCATCCTTGTCATGAGCGAGGCGTCATCGTCCAAGGGAGCAGGCATGCCGATATTCATGTCGTGGAACTCCTGTGCGGCATGGTCGAGGTCGAGTTGATAGAACACGCTGTGGCGGCTGTTGGCGGCTAATGTTGGCCAGTTTTGTCGGCGCAGTTCCGTACGCTGGCAGAACAGGCGGCGGAGGTTTGCCTTGTCGGATATTTCCTCTGCCGAGAGAAGCGTATAGGCCGAGAGGCTGTCGGCTGTAGCCTTTCCCTCGAGCATCGTCTTGAGCAAGTCGCCCATAGCCTGACGATTGTCGGGATGTCCACTTACCAGAGGGAACATCCTTGTCTGCTGTTGCTGTCCGGCAAAGCGGTCGTCGATGCGGTATGGACGCAGCACATAGTCGTTGTCGCCAATGGGAATGATGTCCACGCACTGTCCTTCGCCGAGCGTGATGTTCCAGTCGTTTTCCGGCACACCTGTGATAACGTTGTCGTGACTTATCTGCCATTGTTTTCCCACATAACTGTTTTCCACCCATAGATTGGTGTTCTCAGCCTTTACGGGAATGTCCACCTTTGCGTTCTGTATGAAAATCGAGGGATGTGGCTTATGTCCATAATGGCGTATCTCCCGCTGGTCGTTCACTATGTTTTGGATGGCTAACGTTGAGGAAATCATCTCACGCGACGTTCCGAAATGATAGAATTCGCCTCCAGGGAGAGGCATGACCACCACTGAGAGTTCACTGAGGTCTGGCTCGTCGACAGTGGGGTCGGTGCCTACCGAGCAGCCGAACTGTGAATAGAGATCGTATTCAGTCCATTGTCCGTTGCAGTCCTTTGAATGCTTAGCTAACAGTTCGACTGCCCTGTCGCTTAGCAGCCACACCCCGATGTCGGTGAGATAGTAGTGTGACCTGAGCAGCTCGTTGAGTTTCTCCGGCGAAGGCTTTTGGAGCATGTGTTTCAACACGTTAGGTGTCTTCCGGTCTGACACGAACACTCCATGGTTTTTTGCTATGGAGGAGTCGAGCCATAGGCCGTAGCACACGATGTCGGCCTCCGGCACAGGCGGCAGTTGGCGGTCGGCTCTAATATAAACGTCGCCGCTCACCACCATGGTGTGTATGTTGTCGGGTGCCTCGTTCATTATTCTCTCGTATAGCGGCAACTGAAGCTGAAGCAGGTCTTGTGACAGCTTCTGTCCTATCTCCCATCTGAACACCGGCACAGGTGTGAGAATCTTTCCCGAAGGGGCGTATGCAGGCAGTCGTCTGCTCTGTCCGCCTGCGTGCAGGAGTATTCTCCGTTCACTATTCAGCCATTGGGTGAAAGAGCGTCCGTGAGCCTCCGAGGAGTAGCACTGCTGGAGCAGCCATGTCGTTCCGCCACCGCTTCCAAGCCTGTGGCCGACAGGGTCGCTTGTGCAAAAAAACTCGTCGCGACTGTAGCCAGTCACGTCGTGAAAACTGTCCACCAGATTAGGCGGCAATGATAGTAGTTTCTTCATGTTTTAAG
>CALZAP010000045.1 GCA_945614335.1 uncultured Prevotella sp. | reverse complement strand
AACCTCGACTCCTTCAACTGCCCCGACTTCACACGGACCAAGGTTGACTTCGACATACGCAAGGCAAGAGAGTGTATACAGTCGGGCGAAAGGAAGAAAGTGAGAATAAGACAATAGACCACATATATAATAAATGTAAAGACGATGAATACGAAACCAACTAACAATCATATCGCAAAAGCCACAGTGTGGAAATGGGCACTCGCCATCGTTATGGGACTGTCTGCCTTCATCTTTTGGCGCTACGGCTACCCTTCAATGATGGCATATCAGGAACAGTATCAGCTATTCCTCTTCGACTGCCATTACCTCGTGGAGCGCTTGGCCTTGCCAGGCGGAACAGCCGCGTATGTAGCAGAGTTTCTTACCCAGTTTTACAACACGCCCGTATTCGGTGCCCTGGTCATCAGCCTTCTACTCGTGACCTCCCAACAGCTGTCATGGTTGCTGATGCGCAATAATGCCTATAAGACCGAAGACCTGTCAGCATACTTGCTGAGCTTTTTGCCTTCTTTGCTAATATGGCGCATCATGGGCGACGAGAGTCTCATGCTTGCCTATATCGTGGCCTTCATAATAGTGCAAGCCGCCATGATTTTTGCCCCAAAGACGAGAAACGCCCTGCTTATATACATCCTGCCCGCCATACCCATAACCTATTGGATAGCGGGTCCGATGGTGGGCATGCTTGCATTATATACAGGCATCAGACTAATAAAAACATGCAACCGGAAAATAGAGGGATTTTCATTGGCAGCATTCTCTTTAGTATACACCACTCTTATCGTTGCCGCAAGTTCATATTTTCTTCCCTACCCCACAGTGAGGTTCTTCCTCGGACTTTTCTACTACCGTTCCATAGAAGTGCCCACTCACATAATGTGTCTCTCGCCAATGCTTCTTCTCATCCTTACAGGTGTCACGATACCTTTGGCCAACAAACTGTGCAAGACAGTGGCTGTGGCCGTAGTGACTGTGGTTGCCTCCTCGCTGGGTAGTGCCATTGACTCGCAAAAATACGCACTTATGGACTACGACTGTCTCGTGCGCCAGCAGCGTTGGGCAGACATTGTGGCAAAGGCGGAACAAAAAACTCCCGACTTGCCCATGAGTGTCTGCGCCACAAACCTCGCATTGGCCATGACCGGCAAGCTTGGCGACCGCTGCTTCGACTTCTATCAGCACGGTACGGAAGGCCTCCTGCCCGAATTTGAGCGTAACTTCAACACAATACTCGTCACTGGCGACGCCTACTTCATGCTCGGCCTTGTCAACACCGGCCAGCGTTACGCCTTTGAGGCCATGGAGTCAATACCAAACTACAACAAGAGCGGCCGCGTGTTCAAGCGGTTGGCTGAAACAAATCTAATCAACGGCCAATACAAGGCAGCGGAGAAATACCTTAAGGCCCTGCAAAAAACCATCTTCTACAAGAAATGGGCAGACAGGCGCATGGAGATGATAAGAAACCCGAAACTCATCGACAGCCATCCCATGTACAGCTACCTGCGCAAGGTAAGACTCACCGACGACTTCCTCTTCAGCGACAAGGAGACAGACAAGCTCTGCGGACAGCTCGTCATGCACAACAAGGAGAACCTCGTGGCAATACAATATCTGCTGATGTTCCCACTGCTCAACAAAGACCTTAATACCTTCATGCAATACTACACCTACGTGAAGTCTATCTCCAAATACAGCTCGCAGGCATGCGAAGATGCAGTGGCACTCGCCTATGCCCAGCAGGGCAAACTGCCGCAAGCTCAAATGGAGAGATACAAGTCATCACCCGTTTGGAGGTATTTCTTGAAATAACAATTATCAGACATGAAACATATATCTTTAATTCTCATATCAGCTATGATGCTGTTCTCGGCATGCACCGAATCTGTAGACAATGCCGTAAGACAGAACCGTATGCCAAAGATATTCCCCGACTACATCGGAGTGACCATACCCGTAAACATAGCCCCCATGAACTTCTGCATTGACGGGAGTGTAGAAAAAGTCGATGTCACCGTAAGTGGAAGCAAAGGCGGGGAGATACATGTCCAAGGCGACTATGCCGACTTCGACATCGACGAATGGCACTCTCTTGTTTCACAGAACAAGGGCGGGAAACTGACATTCAGCGTATGCGCGAAAAAAGACGGGCAATGGGCGAGATACAACGACTTCTGCATGACCGTGAGCCAATACGACATGCCCGACTATGCCCTTACCTACCGACGGATAGCTCCCGGCTACGAGGTATACAGCAAGATGGGACTCTATGAGCGACGGCTCGACAACTTTGACGAGAGGGCTCTAATAGAAAACACACAGGTGCCGGGAATGTGCGTAAACTGCCACACTTCCTGCAAGACAAATCCCGACAGCTATGTGTTCCACATTCGTGGCGACCATGGCGGCACTCTCTTCAAGACAGGCGGGAATACAGAGATACTAAAAGCCAAAAACGACTCAATAAAAGGCTCCATGGTATATCCTTATTGGCATCCATCGGGCAAGTACTGCGCCTTCTCCACAAACATGACACGCCAAGGATTCCACATGGTGAAGGACGAGAGGGTGGAAGTGTTTGACCTGTCATCCGATGTCTTCGTCTATGATGTAGAGAAACACGAACTGATTGTAGACACGCTGCTTTCCACAAAGCAGTATTCCGAAAACTCGCCGGTGTTCTCGGCTGACGGACGCACCCTGTACTACATCACCTCCCTACAACAAGACTATCCGCTCCACTTTAAGGATCAGAAATACAACCTCTGCCGCATAGCCTTCGACCCTGCCACCGGTCGTTATGGCCAAAAGGCAGACACCATATACAATGCCGTGAGCGAGGGTAAGAGCGTCACCTGGCCACGACCATCATACGACGGCCGATACCTTATGTTCACCAAGATGGACTATGGCTATTTCTCCATCTGGCACAAGGAGAGCGACCTCTACCTTCTCGACCTCAACACCATGAAGTCATGGCCGTTGAAGGAGGCAAACAGCCGCGATGCCGACAGTTTCCACAACTGGAGCATCGGCTCACACTGGTTTGTGTTCACCAGCCGACGCATCGACGGTCTTTATTCCCATCTCTATCTCTCATGCATAGACGAAAAAGGTCAGGCCACCAAGGCATTCCTCCTGCCGCAAAAAAATCCATTGGACTACTACACCTCGTCGATATACTCTTTCAACACGCCCGACTTCACGTCAGCCCCTGTTGAAATAGACAGCAGGAAGGTGGGTGCCTCAATTCTATCTGATAAAAGAACAGAAACAAAAGTAAGATAACAGCCATGAAGAAAGTCTTATTTGCCATTTTGTTTATGCTGTCACTTATCTCCTGCGAGAAATATCCTTTAGACAGCAAGTCGTTCGAGCAAGACGCGAACCTCTTTGTCAACACCTCGATTTCTGGCAAATCGCCTGTGTCGAGAGCACAGAAGCCACTGAGCGAGCTGTGTTCGAAAATCAGCTTTGCACTGTATAACAACGGTGAACGAGTGAAGTCAATATCGCAGTCGGCGGACAACAATGGTTTTGGAAGCATTGCAGTGAAAATACTCCCGGGCACCTACACGCTGCTCGTAGTGGGGCATTCCACCTCCGCCAACGCCACTACTACAGACATCCAGAAAATCAGCTTCTCGGGAAAGGTGAGCGACACGTTTGTCTACAGTGAGGAAATTGAAATAGGAGAAGAACCACTCACCATAAACGCCGAGGCGGTGAGAAACGTGGCGATGTTCCAGCTTAACATTACCGACGATATACCCGCAGAAGTGTCGCGACTGAAGTTTTACTACACCGGAGGCTCGTCAAGCTTTGACGCAACGACAAAGGCGGGAAGCGTGAACAGCAGGCAAACGGAATACCGCGATGCCAATCCTTCCAAAAAGACATACGAGATATTCACATTCCCACACAACACTGGCGACGACAAACTGAAAATCACCATATCGGCACTTGACGATGCCGACAATGTGATAGCCGAACGCGTATTGACCGACGTTGGTGTCGAGACGGGTTTCATCACACGATGCTCCCTGTCGTTGTTTGACGGCGCTGAAGGCGGCAACAACCAGCAGGTGGACATCTCGATCACTGCCGATGACAAATGGAAAGGAGTCAGAGACTATATTCCATACTAACATCTTTAGCTTATGAACGCGAAATTACAGAGATTCATTCCATTCATAATAGTCCTCGTGACTATTCAAATCTGGGCTTTCTTCCAGTTCTACTATCAATACTCCTTCTACTACAAGGAGCAAAACCAGTTGTTTCTTCTGTCGGCTGACTATCTATCCACATACTTCGACAAACCGGCATGGGCGGCATGTCTTGCAGGCGATTACATCACTCAGTTTTTCTACTATATGTATGCTGGGTCAGCCATCCTCGCTGTCCTCATGCTATTGCTCGGCCTTACCACTTTTGCCTCCCTTCGCCTTTCACGGGTCAATCGCTGGGCGGCATTGGCAATATCTGTTTGCTTAATGGTTGTGGAGACTTCCTTCAACCTCAACCACGACTTTCGTCTCTCCTCGATGATGTGTGTACAGGGCGGCATCCTCGTTTTCCTCATCCATGGACTTGTCATTAACCGATCAGTAAGTTTCCGCATCGTCTCCATGGCCGTATTAGGCATTACCTGTCTTTGGATGTTCAGTTTTGGTGTCGTTGCTTTCATCGCGCTCGTCACCATCTCGGATATTATGCTGTCAATAAGAAAAGCAGGTAACAGATGCCATTCTGTGATACAGGCTTTTATATTCATTATAGCAGGCATTGTGTTAGTTTGTCTCACCGACACATATCCGGGAGTAGGTTCTTTCAGTCGTCCGCGACAAGACCTTGAAGACTATCTCGAAATAGAAAACCTCTATAATTTCGGACGCTACGACGAGCTTGTTGAAAAGGTGAAGAGCATGCAGAAACCCACAGAGGAGGCATCGTTCTACTACTATCTCGTGATGGCAAAACGCGGAGAGCTGCCAAACACACTACGTAGCGTCAACCCCGTCAATCTCGGCACCCTGTATCAGATAGGGCCAAAGTCCACAAATATTGAGATAAAGATGGTAGGCGAACTGTATTTCGCTCTCGGCGACATGACACTTGCTGAGCGCGAGGCATTACTCTCGTGTGTGTTCTCCCACAACAACCGCAACGTAAGGATGATAAAGCGGCTTGCAGAAGCCAACCTCGTGGCGGGCGACCATCCTGCCGCCATGAAATACCTCCGTCTGCTCGACAAGACCATTGCATACAGGAAATGGGCTACAGCAAACCGTCCGGGCAGACTCAATCCTAAATTAGCCGACCTGAAGCAATTTGCGATTAAGGACGACACGATTCGGATAGGCACCAACTGCCGTGACATACTCGAAAACCTCCTCAAGTCAAACCCTCGTAACCGCATGGCCCTCGACTACCTCCTCTGCACCGACTTTTTAGTAGGTGCAAGGGATATGTTCATAAACGACATCAACAAATACTACATCCCACAATACGGGCAACCAACAGAGCCGATGTACAGGGAACTGTATAAAATGAAGAGTGAAGAATGAAGAATGAAGAATGAAGAATGAAGAGTGAAGAATGAAGAATCTATTTAATATCATAGCAGCTTTGATGCTGCTCACAGCTTGCGACAACAGGGTGGAGGTGGCAGTAGACTGCGACGCCCCCATCTACCCGGACTATGCCAACGTGACAATACCCGTGAACATAGCCCCAATGAACTTCCTCGTACGCAACGACCTTGCCAAAGACGTGAGGGTGTATGTGGAAGGAGAACTAATGGCAGACAACAGCGGCAACGGAGTGACATTCAACCTCGACGAATGGCACGAAATGCTCAGACGACACTGCGGAAAGACTGTTACGGTAAACGTTCACGTGGGACAACAGAATGAATGGTTAGAGTATAGGCCTTTCAAATGGACTATTGTACCCGACAGCATCGACCCATACCTCACATACCGCCTCATAGAACCAGACTACGAGGTGTTCAACAACCTACAGCTGCAACAGCGCTGTGTGGAAGACTTTTCCACCACGAACTTCTGCGACTACGAGCATGTGGGAAACCGGTGTATGAACTGCCATACCTACAGCCATCACGACCCAAACCTCTCGATGATGTACGTGCGTGGCGAGGGTGGCGGCGCTGTGCTTAACCGCAACGGTAAGCTTTCGCTTCTCGACATCAAGAGCAAGGAAATGTCGTCAGGAAGCGTATATTTCTCTTTCCATCCCGACGGCAGACACATCGTGTTCTCCGCAAACAAGATAATTCCCGCATTCCATGCTGCGGGCAGCAAGCGCCTTGAGGTGTTCGACACGGAGTCAGACGTGTATGTGGCTGATCTCATTGACCATACCATTATCTCATGCCCAGAGTTGAGCGACTCGTCCTCCCTTGAAACCTTCCCGACGTTTTCTCCCGACGGACACGACATCTACTTCTGTACAGCAAGGAATCCATTCTTGAAATCATCAACAATACCCGACGCTGAGACAGCTATCAAAAGCCTGCAATACAGCCTTTGCCGCATCAGTTTCGACGCTAAGACATCATCGTTTGGCACAAAGGTAGACACACTTAAAGCAGCAGGAACGTCTGTTTGCCATCCTCGTGTTTCGCCAGACGGGAAACATCTGCTCTACACTGTCCAGGCCTACGGTACCTTCCCTATATGGCATCGTGAGTCAGACCTCCGGATGCTCAACCTCCAGAACATGCTGGTAGACAGTCTGAATATAGTAAACAGTAACATGTCTGACACCTATCACAGTTGGTCGTCAAACAGCCGCTGGTTTGTTTTCGCCAGCAAACGCGACGACGGACTCTACGGCAAGCCATACTTCTGCTACATCGACCCTTCAGGCAAGGCCCACAAGCCTTTTGTTCTCCCACAGCAATCACCACACTTCTACGACAACTGCCTGAAGTCGTTCAATGCACCCGAACTCGGCTCAGCCCCCCTTCCCTTCTCTGCCTCAGATGTGCGTCAGTTGTTAAAGACAGCAAAGAAGGAGGGGTTTGTGAGGAGAGAGGAGTGAGGAGTGAGACATGTTGCAAGGGGAGAGAGTGAATTAACATTTTTTTTGTGCTTCTCATGCAAGATTCCTTTATTCTCGTCATTTAATAGACGTAAACAATAAAAACAAAAGGAGAAAAACATGAAAAGAATAAAGACATTCATCTTTGCCATGATGGCACTCACAACAGTAGCTCTCACATTCCAGTCTTGTCTCGACGACGACGACAACTACCTCTGCATCGATACGGACACGAGCTATGGTGTGGTTACACTGAAACCCACAGCCATTGGAAATCACGAATGGTTCATCCAGCTCAGCGACTCAAGTATAGTCACCTGTTCGAACATCAAGAAGTTCCCTTACGACAACAAAAAGGAATACAGGGCATACATCTACTTCAAGTTCGACTCAGAACCCTCGTTGGCAGCAGCGATCAACTCCATCACCGTCACACGCATCGACACAATTCTCACTATGCAGCTCGCCCCAAATCTTGAGTCTGTAGAGGCGAACAACAAGGCCTACGGTAACGACCCTGTGGAAATAGTGAAAAGCCCGCTCGAGACATTAGCTGAAGACGGTTATATGAACATACGCTTCCGCACCAACTGGACTCAAGGCAGCCAGCACCACGTAAACCTCGTGAGAGTAGCTGACGAAGACGGACTCGCCACTTTCCAGTTCTACCACGATGCAAACGGAATCATCAGCGGCATCCCAGGCGACGGCATGGTATCGTTCTATCTCGACCTCGAAAAAGACATCGACCGAACACCACGCGACATAAAGATAAAATGGAAATCGTTCTCTGGCGACAAGTCACAAACATTTAAATACATACCGAGAAACGAGTGATGAACATATTCGGACAACACAGCGAAGAAGACATTGCAGAAGGCATTCGCAAGGGCGACAACCGGGCGATGCGCCACTTCTATGCCCAATACGGAGGCCTGCTCGCTGCCACTTGTTCGAGATATGTCAACAACGAAGATGATGTGAAAGACCTTATGCAAGACGCTATGGTCAACATCATTCAGAATATCGACAGCTTTACATATAAGGGGAAAGGCTCTTTGAGAGCCTGGGCCACGAGAATCGTCGTGAACCAGGCTCTCAACTTCGTTAAGTCACAGAAACGATTTCTCGACACCTTTGCCGACAAAGACATCGGAGACCTCTCTTTGCCGGATAACGAAGAGCCTGAC
>CALZAP010000044.1 GCA_945614335.1 uncultured Prevotella sp. | reverse complement strand
AATGGCAGTGGCTAGGTTTCCTTTCCGTCCCATTTGTAGAGGCATGGCGGCAAGAAAGTCCTGCGCGTGAGGTTGCCGAGGAGCTCTTCCTGCAGGTCACCGTCCCAGTATATCCTGAAGTTCATCGGCGGCATGGTTTGGGCTATTACTTCACCCCTCACATTCCTTACTGAGCGTTCGCAAATATGCCACATCTCACAACCGCGGTGGGCAGGGTCGATGTCGGCTGACATGCCGCGACCTGTGTCCTCGCTGCCTGGCTGGTGGAATAGCAGTTCGCCGGTGAGTGCGTCGCGCAGGTCAGCACCATAGGGCGGAGCCTCGTGAACCATGAAGAATTCGAGTCCGGGGCGGTCGGGGTCGAGGTCGGACAGATGGAAAGCGTCGCCGTGTCCAAGTCCGGTGGAGTAGAGTAGGGAGCCGTCGTTGTTGATGGCTGCCGAGCCGAAGGTTATCTCGTCGCAACCGTCGCCGTCGACATCAGCCACGGCAATGCCGTGAGCTCCTTGTCCATATGCAGTGGCTTTTAGTCCGGCTGCTTGTTTCACAATAGTTCCGTTAGTGTCGTATAGCTTCCACTCGTTGTCGCTGACTGAGGCGTGCAGCCATTTTGTTGAGAGCTGACGTCCGTCGAAGTTCACCGCCCAGAGATACGACCGCGTGTAGTATCCGCGGCACATCACTGCACTGGCTTTCTTGTCAATGCCGTCGAGATGAGCCACACAGGCGAGGTATCGTTCGCCTCGGTTACCCATAAAGTTTTTGTCGCCCCATCCGGCATATTCTGCCTTTCCGCCCACGCCATAAGCGCGGTTGGGGTTGTACCACACGGTGTGCAAGGCCTTGCCAGTAGGTCCGTCAAACACGGTGAGTAGCTCTTCGCCCTGGAGTATTCGTCCACGATCGGTGCGGTAGTCGGCTTTGTTGTCGATGGCGAGTATTTCGTTGTCGGTGGCTGCGAGGCTTACGTAGCGTTTTGAGCCGTCGAGGCTGCCAGGTGCTGTCTTGCATATCATTTCCGCCTTACCGTCGCCGTCGAAGTCGTATACGAGAAACTGTGTGTAGTGTGCTCCGGCGCGTATGTTTCGTCCGAGGTTGACGCGCCAAAGCTGTGTGCCGTCAAGCTTGTAGCAGTCGAGAATCACGTCGCCGGTATATCCGTCGTGGGCATTGTCGTGGGCGTTTGATGGATCCCATTTCACGATTATCTCGTATTGTCCGTCGCCGTCAACATCTCCCACAGAGCAGTCGTTGGGCGAGTAGGTGTATGTCTTGCCGTCGGGACAAGTGCCGGCTTCGGGACGGTTTACGGGCATGCTGAGGAATACGTCGCCCCATGGTTTTATGGTCTTTGAGGTTTCCTCGCCACCACGCTGTTTGGTCACTATGGAATAAACAGAGGAAGGCGAACCGTCCTTGTCTTCGAAGTTTGTGTCCATAATGTCGGTGGCCACGGCTTTTCCGTCGCGCATCACGTTAAACCTCACGCTGTCGGTGTCAGTAGCGAGTAGTCGCCAGCTGAGAAACATTCCGCCTTGTCGTGCTGGCAATGCCACCACTCCGCGGTCAATATTCTCTATCGTGTTTTGAGCCATGACTCCGGTAGAGAGTGTCAGGGCAGAAAGTGCAAATGAGATGATTCTTTGTTTCATATAAGATTCGGTTTCTTCTTTCGGGTGCAAAATTACAAATAAAAGATATAAGTATTGCACTAAAAATTGATTTTTTCCCTTGATTTTTGACATTAACAGCACATAAAAGAGTGTATTATTTGGATTTTTTGCCATTTTTTTGAATGTTTTTTTGCATGTTTCAATAATAATTGGTATTTTTGCACTCACTTACTAACACCTGACAAGAATGAAAGAACACAATAACGCTGATCAAAAACAAATTGTAAAATGCAAGTATCTTCTCGCTTCGGAGAGAGACGCAAAATGGGGTCTTACGGTGAGCACCGTAGGGTATGAGGAGATAATACCTGGCGGTTCTTATCCCACCAAGGGCCATGCCTTGGGCTATTACTTCAACGTGGAGAAAGGCCGCGTGCTCGACGAATACCAACTGCTTTACAACCTTGAAGGCGAAGGCTTGTTCAAGTCGGCTAGTGTGCCTGAGACACACATCAGGCCAGGCGACATGTTTCTGCTCTTTCCAGGCGAGTGGCATACTTATCGGCCGCTCGATAACATCGGCTGGAAGAGCTACTGGATAGGATTTAAGGGAAAGAACGTTGACGACAGGGTGAAGGCCGGATTTCTTTCGCCCCAAAAGCCGATATACCATGTAGGATTCAGCATGGACATGCAGCACATCTACCAAGAGGCATACAAAACGGCAATGCAAGAGGCCGCTTACTGCCAGCAGACACTTGCCGGCATCGTTAACCATCTGATAGGACTGATGTATTCGCTCGAACGAAACATGCAACTGAACAAAAACTCGCAGCAGGTAGATATAATAAATAAGGCACGCATGCGCATACGCGAGACGTTGGAGAAAAAGGTCACCATACAAGACATTTCGCAGGAACTCGGCATAAGCTATTCAAACTTCAGAAAGCTGTTTAAGGAATACACAGGAGTGGCTCCGGCAACATACCAGGACGACCTCAGGCTGCAACGCGCAAAGGAACTGCTGTCTATCACAGACGAGAGCATAAAGGAGATTGCATACAAGCTGAACTATGAGTCGCCAGACTATTTCTCGTCGAAGTTTAAGCTCAAGACAGGGCTAAAACCATCTGATTACAGGGCTCTCTGTAGATAAAATTGAGAGAAAAGTCAAAAATTAAGGATATGAAATCAAAATCTGTTGTCTGAAGTCGATAATAAATGGTACTTTTGCACCAGTTAAACAAACGACTAACAATAACAGAGAAATGACACAGCAAAAAAAACATTTCTTCGCCGCCGACCTCGGGGCCACCAGTGGAAGAACCATACTCGGCACACTGAGCGACGGGAAGATAGAACTGGAAGAACTGACACGATTCGCCAATAACCTAATCCAGACAGGCGGACATGTCTATTGGGACATATATGCCCTTTACCACGAGATTGTAAACGGCCTGAAGGTGGCTGCAAAAAAGGGCGTGGAGATAGAGAGCATCGGCATCGACACGTGGGGATGCGACTTCGTGTGTGTGGGAAAAGACGGCGCACTGCTCCGTAACCCGCTTGCCTACCGCGACCCGCATACCGTGGGAAGCATGGAGAAATTTTTCGCAGAGAAGATGGAGAAGAGAAAGGTGTATGACAAAACCGGCATACAGTTTATGAACTTCAACTCCCTCTTCCAACTCTATGCCATGAAAGAGGCCGAAAACACCGCTCTCGAAAATGCAGAGAAAATACTTTTTATTCCTGACGCACTCAGCTATATGCTCACCGGCAACGCTGTGTGTGAATACACCGTGGCATCGACTTCACAGATGCTCAACCCGTCAACAGGCGACCTCGATGAGGAACTCATTGAAAGCATCGGACTGAAGAGAAGCCAGTTTGGGAAAATGACCCACCCCGCCACTATTATCGGTACACTGACGGAAGACGTGCAAAAGGAAACCGGACTCGGAGCCGTCCCGGTGATTGCAGTGGCTGGACACGACACGGCAAGTGCCGTGGCTGCGGTGCCGGCTGCCAACGAGCGATTTGCATACCTCAGCAGCGGAACATGGAGCCTTATGGGTATTGAGACTCCGCAAGCCATCATCAACGACCGTAGCTATGAACTCAACTTCACTAACGAAGGCGGCATTGAAGGCACTACAAGATTCCTGAAAAACATCTGCGGAATGTGGATATACGAAAGATGCAGAAAAGAATGGACCGACGCACCACAAAGCCATGCCGAACTGCAGGCGGAAGCCATGAAGCAACCGGCTTTCAGAAGCGTGGTGAACCCCGACGACCCCTCGTTTGCCAACCCGACATCGATGGTGGAGGCCATACAGGACTACTGCCGACGCACAGAACAGCCTGTACCACAGGGATATGCAGAGATATGCAGATGTATCTTCGACAGTCTCGCAATAAGATACCGCGAGGTGTTCACATGGCTGAAGGAAATGGCAGGCTTCGACATCGACGTGCTGCACATTATCGGAGGAGGCTCGCTGAACGCATATCTTAACCAGCTCACGGCCGACTGCTGCGGCGTGACAGTGATAGCAGGACCGCAGGAAGGCACTGCCATAGGAAACATCATGCTGCAGGCAAAGGCGTCAGGAGCCGTGGGCGACATCTGGGAGATGAGACGCATCATAGCAAATTCTATAGAAATAAAAAAATATGAACCCAAAAATTAAATAACAATGAAAACTGATTTGATCATTAAGAATTATGAGATTGCTAAGGAGCGCTACGCTGAACTTGGAGTAGATACCGACAAGGCTATCGAGACATTGGAGAAAACACCTATCTCGCTGCACTGCTGGCAGGCTGATGACGTGGTGGGATTTGAAAGCGGTGCAGCCGCATCGGGTGGTATTCAGACCACAGGAAACTATCCCGGAAAGGCACGCAACATCGACGAGCTTCGCCAGGACATCGACAAGGTGACATCACTGTTGGCTGGTACATATCGCCTCAACCTCCACGAAATCTATGGCGAGTTTGGTGGCAAGTTTGTTGACCGCGACCAGGTAGGACCAGAGCACTTCCAAGGATGGATGCAGTGGGCAAAGGAGAGAAACATGTGTCTCGACTTCAACTCCACTTCTTTCTCACACCCGAAGAGCGGAAACCTCACACTGTCGAATCCCGACAAGGCCATCCGCGAGTTCTGGATTGAGCACACAAAGCGCTGCCGACGCATTGCCGACGCCATGGGTAAGGCTCAGGGCGATCCTTGTATCATGAACATCTGGGTACACGACGGCTCGAAGGACATCACCGTGGAGAAGATGCGCTATCGCCAGATTCTCAAGGAGAGCCTCGACGAGATACTAAAGGAAGAACTGCCCGACATGAAGCCTTGTCTCGAAGCAAAGCTCTTCGGTATCGGACTGGAGGCTTACACCGTGGGTTCTCACGACTTCTATGCCGGATACTGCTCAAAGAACAATGTTATCTACACACTCGACACAGGCCACTACGAGCAGACAGAGAACGTGTCTGACGCCGTTTCGTCGCTGCTGCTCTTCGTGCCTGAGCTGATGCTCCACGTGTCTCGTCCAATGCACTGGGACTCTGACCATGTGACACTGTTCGACGACAACACTCGCAACCTCTTCTCGGAGATGGTTCGCGCAAACGCCCTCGACCGCTGCCATATCGGTCTCGACTACTTCGACGCTTCCATCAACCGCATCGGTGCATACATCGTTGGCGTGAGGGCAGCACAGAAGTCGCTTCTCCAGGCATTCCTCGAACCGCTTGACACACTGCGTCGCTATGAGGACGAGGGCAAGCTCTTCCAGCGTCTCGCCCTTCTCGAGGAGGCCAAGACTCTGCCTATGGGTGCCGTATACGACTACTTCAACCTCAAGAACAACATTCCTGTGGGAGAGGCTTATTTCGCCGAAGTGGAGAAGTACGAGCAGGAGATTCTTAAAGTCAGGAATTAATGGACATCGTAATAGGACTAATAATCATCGCCATCGGAGCATTCTGCCAAAGCAGCTGCTATGTGCCCATCAACAGGATTAAGGACTGGAGTTGGGAGAGCTACTGGATAGTGCAGGGCGTATTCGCTTGGCTGTTGCTACCATTGGGAGGTGCACTGCTCGCCGTGCCGGGCGGGCACTCCCTTTGCGAGCTGTTCTCTCCCGACAACGCCTTCAACATCACGATGACCATGCTCTTCGGTGTGCTTTGGGGTGTGGGAGGTCTTACCTTCGGTCTCTCCATGCGCTACCTTGGAGTGGCTCTCGGACAGAGCATAGCCCTCGGCAATTGTGCTGGATTGGGCACCATCATGGGTCCTGTGTTGCTCAACATTTTCTTCCCCGAACAGGATGCGCTCTCGTCGCTCACCTTGTCGGTGATTGTAGGTGTGGTGGTGACACTTATCGGTATTGCCGTCATCGGCGTGGCTGGAGGAATGAAGTCGGCTTCGCTCTCCGAGGAGGAGAAGAAGGCTGCCGTTAAGGACTTCAACTTCCCGAAGGGACTTTCCATCGCACTCTTGGCAGGATTCATGAGCGGATGTTTCAATGTAGGTCTGGCATTTGGTGCCGATATCAACTTCGGCAGTCTTACTCCCGACATGTATAAGACTCTGCCAGCCACAATGCTCGTCACCGTGGGCGGATTTATCACCAACGCCATCTACTGTTTCTATCAGAACAGCAAGAACAACACCTGGGGTGACTATGCCAAAGGTGAGGTATGGGGCAACAACGCCTTGTTCTGTCTCTTGGCGGGAGGTCTGTGGTACAGCCAGTTCTTCGGTCTGTCGTTGGGTAAGGGCTTCCTCACCGAGTCGCCCACACTCACTACCCTGTCGTTCTGCATTCTTATGGCTCTCAACGTGGTGTTCTCAAATGTATGGGGCATTATATTGAAAGAGTGGAAGGGCTGCTCGAAGAAGACCATAGCCGTGCTTATCGTGGGCATCGTCATTCTCATTGTGTCGAGCTTCCTGCCGCAGATGATATGATATAAATGAGGAGAGGGGAGAGAGGAGAGGGGAGAGAGGAGTGAGAAATGTTTCTGCCGAGATTTGGGTCTCCTATCTGCGCAGTTCAGTATTCTCACTCCTCTCTCCCCTCTCCTCTCTCCTCATTCTCTCTCCCCTCTCCTCATTTCTAATCCAAATGGAATACTTCCTGAAGTGGAATGCTTACAGGTGAGTTATCGGGATTGACTTCCATGATGTCGGCCATCATGTCCCACCATTTCTGAGTTATTGGATCCACGTCGGTGGTGTCCTGTGAATTTGTGTCCTTGTCACATTTCTGAACGGCAAAGAGGATATTGGTGTCTTTGTCCCAGAAAATGCTGTAGTCGCTTACGCCTTGCTCCTTTATCATCTTGACCAATTCTGGCCAAATGGCTGCATGACGCTTTTCATATTCTTTCTCGCACCCCTTCTTGAGGTACATCTTAAATGCAAATCTCTTCATAATTTTTATTTTTTTTTATTGAAGTCATCTCACTCCTCTCTCCTCCCTCCTCACTCCTCCCTCCACATTTCTCTCTCCTCTCTCCTCATTAAAATCATCTTGGCAGATTAAACGCCTTTGTCATCTCAGCCATTTCTTCCTGGCTCATGCCGTCTGGTTCAAAGCCCATGCATTTGGCGTTGATATATATTTTTGCACTCTTCGACAATACGTCGATCTGGTCGAAAGCGTCCATGACGTCGAGTCCCTTGGCAAAAACACCATGCTTCTCCCACATCACCACATCGTAGTCCTCCAGCTCGCGCAGTGTGCCGTCAGCAAGTGCAAGACTGCCAGGGAGAGTGTAAGGCACGATGCCAAGACCTAACGGGCAGAACGCCTTTGTTTCTGGTATCATGCTCCAAAGAAGATTGCTCAACACGTCCTTGCCCATAAAAGCCTTGTTGTGGCTCATGGCAATAAGCTCAATAGGATGAGTGTGTACTGTGGCGTTGTAGCTCATGCCCTTCTCTATCATGCGGGCGTGGACACTCAGGTGGCTCGGAAGCTCTGATGTGGGCATCACGGGATTGTCTGCTATGATAACATAGCTTGCGCAGTCGTCGAGAATACGGATGATGGAACCATTGTCCATTGGCCAGCGAGCCAGGTCGCGCATGCGCTTGCCCGTTCCCTTACAGAAGAAATAACCTCCCTTGAGTGCAGGCAGGGTAGTGCCAATCTGGATAACCTCGCTTATGGCGGGCATATTCCTAATTTCATCGTCAACCATATTGGTGACATTTACCGTGATATTACCACCGTTGCGCTCAGCCCAACCGTTTTGCCACAGATAGCCAGCCACCTCGGCAATTTTCTCCACCTCTTTTTTTAAGGCGGGACGTCCTTCAAGAATACTTTTCATTGTTCTATTATATTTTCTTTATCAAAAATTAATTGTTTTCTGATTGCAAAATTACTCTTTATTCGCTTCACAGAACCTTCTCTTTTGACAATAAAACATAGACTTTTGATATATTGAAGATTCCTTAACAATTATTGGTAAACCAAAGGGCAAAAACAGTTGATGGAAAGGAGGATTTTTTGTAATTTTGCCAAAAGAAAAAACAAACGACAATATTCTTATGGACAAAAAACATTATTTTACCGCATTTGCCTTGGCCTCGGCCATCGCTCTGCCGACTATTGTAGAGGCACAGACTGACAACAAGGTCTTGCTGCCTCAGCCTACGAAGGAAGCCAAACCGGGACTGAGATGGTGGTGGCTCGGGTCGGCTGTGGATAAGGACAACCTGAAATGGTGTCTCGGTGAGTATGCAAAGAAAGGCATCG
>CALZAP010000043.1 GCA_945614335.1 uncultured Prevotella sp. | reverse complement strand
TCCTTGCGTCCAAGGGTGGCTCCGATGGGGGAGAAATAGAGGAACTGACGGTCGATGCTTTGACGCATGATGTCCTGGGCGGAAAGACGCGCCTTGGTTTCCTCGGCAAGAATCTTTTGGTCGAGCCACTTGTTGAGAAGGGTGTTAGTCCTTACGCCTTGGTCGGTACTGGTAGAACCTTTCTGTATGGTCTGCGTGAGGTTCTTCACTTCCTTTGTTGTCTGCTCCAACTCTTTCTGTGCGTTGGCAAGCTCAAGCTGGGCCTCGGCGTTGTTGCCGCCACCTTCGCTCGACATGAGGCGGAGGTTGGAGATACGCGAATGGATGCGGGAAATGTCCTTCACCTTGTCGGTGAAGTCCCTGTTGTTGGTGAACTTCTCTGCACGGTCGCCAAGGTTGCGCTCAAGATAGTCAATCATGGCCTTCGAGACGGTGTAGTTCATGAGAAGGTCGTTGTCAGACACTTGCTGGCTTGCCTCAAGTCCGGCGAGAACCTTGGTCTGCTCGCCATAGTTGATAATGCGGTTTTGGACGTTATAGTTGATAAGGTCGTCCTCGGCTTCGCAAAGCATGCGGTAGAGACGGGCCACCTCACGCTCGAAATATTTAATAACGTTGTTGGTCTCGCCATAGCGTATCTGCTGGTACTGGCGTGCAAACACAGAGTTGAGAATGTCGAGCGTGTTGTAGGCTATGCCGGGGTCGTTGGCTGAATAGCCAATATTAATAATGTCGCTCTTGGAGAACTGGGTTACCTTAAGGCGAGAGGTGATGTTGTTGAGTCCGAAATAGGGATGGTAGTTGGTGAGGCTGAAGATGAAGTTGTCGCGCGACGGCTTCTCGTAAGCCTTGAAGTTGGTGTAGGTGGCATCCTCGCTATTGCGGTTGACAAGGGCTTTCACCTCGGCAGGAACGGAGGCATTGAGTGCACGGAAGTGTTCTGCTGAGATGTAGTTGTTGTCCTTGCGCTCGTTACCATACATCATACAACGGGCGAGCAGTCGGAGAGACACCTCGTGGATGGTGTTGTCGGTGGTGACGATGAGCATGAGGTTGTTGATGTTTGTCTGGGCGTTGCCGCCTGCAGTACCTGTACCACCCTCAATGTTGTAGCCGGTAATCATACCGGTGTAGATTGTGGTATTGGTGTCGTACTGGCGTTCGAGGTTGCGGGTCATAAACCATGCTACAACGAGTGCAATCATTGGAAGGATGGCGAGATACCAGCGGATGCGGTACAAGAACCTTACTATATATCTGAAAATATCCATAATACTGTATGTTTATTTGGTTTTCTTACTCTGTTTTTCTTCGGCTTTCTTTTCGGCTTTTTCAGCTTTCTTTTCAGCCTTTTCAGCTTTCTTTTCAGCCTTTTCCAGTTCTTCTAACTTCTTCTTGTCTTCCTGAAGCTCTTTTTTCATTTGCTTCTGGAACTCCTTGTTCTCCTTGTAAAGTTCCTTTTGGGTCTTTTCAACCTTTTCGTCAAGAGTGACGTCGGTAGTGGTGTTGGTGATGATAGGAGTGTGGGTGAGTATCTCAAGGGTCAAGATATCGGTGGTAATCTTGGTTTGAAGAGACTGATATGTGTTTACAGCTGTGTTTTCACGCTGTTTTGTATATGCGAAGTCCTCAATACTCATCTCTCCGTTCTGGAACTGCTCCTGATTAAGGACACCGGCACCCTGGTAGATGGCGGCATGCTCGCTGGCTGTACGGAGTGTTACTAGGTCGTTGGTTATATTAACATAGAGGGTGGCTATCTGGAGCTTGAGCTGGTCGAAAGCGGCATCTTTCTCCAACTGAGCCCTGTCCACTTCCATCTTCTTTCTCTTTACGGCAGCCTTCAGGTCGAGAATGTCCTCGACGGGCACGGCAAGGCTTACACCAATGTTCCAATAGCTTTGTTCGGTCCCTTGGAACTGGTAAAGCGTAGGACTATATGTAGAAGAGTTGTTACCCCACATATCAGCCTTTCCGTAGCTGTAGCTTGCATGTCCCTGAAGATAGGAGAAGATGTGGCGTTTTTGTTTCTCCACCTCAGCCTTAGCCAACTGCTGCTGTTTGGCGAGAATGAGGATATTCGGGTTTGATTTCGCGTTTTCATACAGCACCGCAAGAGGGGGCAGATGAAAGTCGGTGAAGTTAAGCTGGCTCTGCTCGCTTGAGTCGAAGAAGCCCGCGTTAATTCCACTTTTGTTGAACTGTGCTGATGCCGGCATGGCCGCTACAGCGAATGTGAGAGCAACAAAGGCTCGATGTAATTTCTTCATCGTTGGTGTATGTTGATATTGGTAAATGGTAAGACAGGCAACTCCATTCAGACGTTTTCCTTCTGGACGAAAGCTGTCAATGTACGGAATATTATTTTCATGTCGAGAGAGAAGTTGTAGGTCTGGCCGTATCGGATGTCGAGTTGCTTGCGCTCCTCTGCCGACATGTCGCCACCCTTGCCTCGTTCCTCTACCTGCCAAAGGCCGGTGAGACCTGCCGGAGCCATGAAACGGTCGATGCAGTCGTCGGCGGTAAGGCGTTCTGCCTCGTAAAGAGGGAGAGGACGGTTGCCGACGATGGACATGTCGCCTCTGAGGATGTTGAATAGCTGCGGCAGTTCGTCGATGCTGTATTTCCTGATGAAGGCCCCGACCTTGGTGACTCTCGGGTCGTTCTCTATCTTGACGAAAGCGTTTTGAATCTCTTCGTTCTTCTTCTTGTTGAAGTCGCCTTCAGACACCACGAAATCGTCGCCGACGAGCATTACCTCATCGTCGCTGATGAGCATCTCAGCTCCCATGTTGTCGTCAACAAGGCCGTTTTCCAACGCCTCCTCGGAACCGATGCTGAGGGTAGGTATCTTGGGTGACTCATCCGGATGGTTGATATACTGATTCTGAGACTTGCTCAACTCCTTAAGCTGCTTGTCGGCATTGGCATACATGCTACGGAACTTCAGAAAGTCGAAAATGGTGTAGTTGGTGCCCACACGCTTAGACTTGAAAAGAACAGGTCCCTTGCTTTCCAACTTGATGGCTATGGCCGTGATGATGAATACCGGTGACAGGACAATGATGCCCAATAGAGAGAAGACAATGTCGAAGACACGCTTCCACAACGGAATCTTGAAACTCAGGATCTTGAATTTCGGTCCTACCGGGTCGAAAAGAATGCCTTCACGGTCGGAGATGAACTGTATCTTCTTGTTAAGCTCAGTGACGGACGCGTTCTTGTCGAGAGTGTCGTTGATGCCGCATTTCTGATAGCTTGTCCTTTCTGTATCGGTCATCTTGTCGGTGAGAAGGATGACGTAGACTCCAGGGCATTTCTTTTTAAGATAGGTGATGGCCGTCACATCTGTGTTAGGATCGTTGCGCTCGAAAAAAAGGATGAAATGTTCGTTGCGAACTTTCGGTACGCAGAGTTTTGCGGCATCCTTGTATGTCGTAGTCATACGAACCAATTGCCCGGGAACGTATTTCAGACGTTCTCGGGTATTCTGGCTGTCACCAAGGTATATTACACCTATCATATTATATCATATTAGTTGGGAAGAATCTTTTTAACTCTAATCTTCAACTCCATTGGGTTGAATGGTTTTACGATATAGTCCACAGCTCCAATCTCAAGCAGGCGGATGCGCTCGTTGGTGCTGTCCTCACTGCTGAGCATGATGACCGGGATGTGACGGAACAGCTCGTTCTGCTTTATCCACTCCAGGAAGTCGTCGCCACGCATGCCGGGCATCCTGATGTCGGAGATAATCAGGTCCGGAGTGTTGCCGGACTGAAGCCATTTCACACCTTGCAAACCATCAGGCAACCACTGTACTTCGTAGTCGCTCATGAGATAGATAGACAATACTTTTGCTATTGTCTCTTTGTCGTCCAATATAAGAATTTTCTTTTTCATAAAAAAGCTTTTATATGTCTAAGGTAATAATTTATGCTGCAAAGGTAAAAAATATTTTGAAATAACGACAATTTATAACGAAAAAAATGCAATTTTCAAGGAAAAAAATATTTATTTGTGCATTTTTGGGTGGGATTTGTGATAATTATGCGTAATATATGTGATTAAATAACATAAGTATGGCAAATAGATATTTATTAGGATTTGACGTGGGAAGCAGTTCGGTAAAGGCTTCTCTCGTCAATGCAGACACGGGTAAATGTGCTGCAACAGCTTTCTTTCCAGAGCACGAGGCTCCTATCATGGCTGTAAAAACAGGATGGGCTGAACAGGACCCGGAGATGTGGTGGGAGAACGCTAAACTCAGTTTGAAGAAAATAATGGCCGACGCAGGAGCAAAGGCTGAAGAGATTAAGGCTATCGGTATCTCATACCAGATGCACGGACTGGTTTGCGTGGACAAGGATCTCAAACCTCTAAGACCTGCCATCATCTGGTGTGACTCCAGGGCGGTGACTTACGGTGACAAGGCCTTCCATGCTCTTGGTGCGGAGAAATGCCTACAGCATCTGCTGAACTCGCCAGGTAACTTTACTGCTGCCAAACTGGCATGGGTGAAGGAAAACGAGCCTGAGATATATAATAAAATATATAAGGTGATGCTTCCGGGAGACTATATAGCCATGAAGCTTAGCGGAATAGCCAACACCACTGTAAGCGGTCTCAGCGAAGGTATGTTCTGGGACTTCAAGCAGAACCAGGTGGCTGACTTCCTTATGGACTACTATGGTTTCGACAAATCGATAATGTCGGACATCGTGCCTACATTTAGCGTGCAAAGCGAAGTGTCGGAGAAGGCTGCAGAGGAAACCGGACTGATGAAGGGTACACCGATTTCTTATCGTGCAGGTGACCAGCCTAACAATGCCGTGAGCCTGAACGTGTTCAATCCGGGAGAGATTGCTTCAACGGCAGGTACGTCAGGTGTGGTGTATGGTGTGTTGGGAGACATCAACTACGACAAGAAGAGTAGGGTGAACACCTTTGCACACGTGAACCATGAAGTTGACAAGACTCGACTTGGAGTGCTGCTGTGTATCAATGGCACTGGTATACTGAACGCTTGGGTAAGAAGAAATATACTTGCTTCGGGAGTGGGATATGCCGAGATGAACGAGATAGCTTCAAAGGTGGCTATCGGTAGCGAAGGAGTGAGCGTAATCCCGTTTGGAAATGGTGCTGAACGTGTGTTGGAAAACAAGGAAATAGGTTGTACTGTTACCGGATTGAGCTTCAACAAACACACCAGCGCGCATATTGTCAGGGCGGCACAGGAAGGTATAGTGTTCAGCTTCTGCTATGGAATGGAAATAATGCAGCAGATGGGTATGAATATCAAGAAGATTCATGCCGGAAAGGCGAATATGTTCCTGAGCGACATCTTCAGGCAGACTCTGGCCGGAGTGAGTGGGGCTACAATAGAACTCTACGATACAGACGGTAGTGTAGGTGCTGCCAAGGGGGCGGGAATAGGAGTAGGCATTTACAAGGACAACAATGAAGCCTTCGCCACTCTTGACAAGCTCATGGTGATAGAACCTGACGAAAACAAGCGGGCTGAATACCTCCATGCTTATTCTGAATGGAAGAGCCAGCTTGGGAAGATGGTGTAAAAAAGAGGGTAGATGGAAGAGGGTAGAGGGAAGAGGGTAGAGGGAAGAAGGTAGAGAATAGTTTAAGCCGTGATTATCGCAAAAACTTCTGCCGCTTCGGTATTCTCTACCCTCTACCTTCTTCCCTCTACCCTCCAAAACATTTCTCACTCCTCTCTCCACACTCCTCTCTCCACACTCCTCACTCCCCTACATACCACTTGAACAGTCTTTCGACTCCTTCTTCTATTTCAACTTTATGTGTCCAGCCAAGCGAGTGGAGCTTTTCTACATCGATGAGCTTTCGTGGTGTACCATCTGGCTTTGAAGAATCAAATACAACTTCTCCTTCGAAACCAACAGTTTTTACTATCAGTTCAGATAACTCTTTGATGGTGAGTTCTTTTCCTGTTCCAACATTGATGTGGCAGTTGCGTATTTCGCCAAGGGAAGGGATGGCACCTCCACGGCCATCGCTATTGTTGCGGTCGACGGCACCTGAGGCTGACACACCATAGAATACCGATGAGTATTTTTCTATACCAATGATGTCTTTGAAGTCTACGTTTAACAATACGTGGACGCTGGCGTCGGCCATGTCTTCGCTCCAAAGAAATTCACGCAAAGGAGTGCCGGTGCCCCAAAGGGTAACCTTGTTGTCGCTGATGCCGTATTTCTCCAGTATGCGAAGAATGTCGTCTTGACTGCTGTTGCCGTTGACATTCTCCACAGGACGTTTGTTCAGGTCTGCCTTTATCGTTTCCCATGCACCTTCATGTATGAGTTTCGCAAGATAAATCTTCCTCATCATGGCAGGCATGACATGGCTGTTCTCGAGGTGGAAATTGTCGTTCGGGCCATAGAGATTAGTGGGCATGACGGCAATATAGTTTGTTCCGTACTGAAGGTTGTAGCTCTCGCACATCTTCAGTCCGGCAATCTTCGCTATGGCATATTCCTCGTTGGTGTATTCCAAGGGTGAGGTGAGAAGAGCGTCTTCCTTCATGGGCTGGGGAGCGTTCTTAGGATAGATGCAGGTGGACCCAAGAAAGAGGAGTTTCTTGACATTGTGTGAATAGGCATTGCTGATGACGTTGCACTGTATCTTCATGTTTTGCATGATGAAGTCGGCACGGTAGAGGGAGTTGGCCATGATGCCTCCAACAAATGCTGCCGCAAGAACCACAGCATCGGGCTTCTCTTCGTCAAAGAATGCCTTTACCGCATTCTGGTCGGTCAGGTCCAGTTCCTTGTGCGAGCGTCCTACAAGATTGTGGTATCCTCTTTCCTCGAGGTTCTTCCATATTGCCGAGCCAACGAGTCCGTTGTGCCCGGCAACATATATTTTCGCGTTTTTATCTAACATGCTTTTTCTTTTTCAAGTTCTGTAGATAGTCATTATCAAGGTGTTAGCGTATTATTCCTCAATCTTTGCCTTAAGATAGAGTTTCTTTGCGAACACCATGTCGTGCTTGACCATAATCTTCACCAAATCATTGAATGAAGTCTTGGTCGGGTTCCAGCCCAGTTGCTTCTTTGCCTTTGTGGGGTCGCCAAGCAACTGCTCCACTTCGGCAGGACGGAAGTATTTCGGGTCTACCTCCACGATGCACTTTCCTGTGTTCTTGTCGTAACCCTTCTCGTCAACACCTTCTCCCTTCCATTCAAGTTCGATGCCCGCTTCCTTGAATGCTAATGTGGCAAACTCGCGTACGGTATGATATTCGCCGGTTGCAATGACGAAGTCGTCTGGCTCGGGCTGCTGGAGTATGAGCCACATACATTCAACATAATCCTTGGCATATCCCCAGTCTCTAAGGGCGTTGAGATTGCCGAGGTAGAGCTTGTCCTGGAAGCCTTGGGCTATACGTGCAGCTGCGAGTGTGATTTTTCGTGTGACGAAGTTCTCGCCTCTTCTTTCGCTTTCGTGGTTGAAGAGGATGCCGTTGCAGCAATACATGTCGTAAGACTCGCGATAGTTTTTCATAATCCAGAAACCATAAAGCTTGGCCACGGAATATGGTGAACGGGGATAGAATGGTGTGGTTTCACTCTGAGGCACTTCCTGCACCTTGCCGAATAGTTCGGATGTGGAAGCCTGGTATATGCGGCATGACTTTTCAAGGCCACATATTCTTACTGCCTCCAACAGTCTCAACACGCCAACGGCATCGGTGTCGGCTGTATATTCAGGAACATCGAACGACACTTTCACATGGCTTTGTGCTGCAAGGTTGTATATCTCGGTGGGCTTGGTTTCTGAGATAATTCTAATAAGAGACGACGAGTCGGTCATGTCTGCCCAATGCAGATTAATTAGCCTTGTCTTCTTCATGTCCCTTACCCATTCGTCGAGATACAGATGTTCGATACGTCCTGTATTGAATGAAGAAGATCGGCGGAGAAGTCCATGGACTTCATATCCCTTCTCGATGAGAAACTCGGCAAGATATGAGCCATCTTGACCTGTGATACCTGTAATGAGAGCAACTTTCTTTTCCATTTTTTTTCTTTTTTTTGTTTCCTTTTATTGTATTATTCAAGTATATTTAACTTAACTCCTCAACTCTGTCCAGTGAACTGCTTTATCCGTTGTTCCTCAGATAGTTTACAAATGAGAAGTGTGTCTTCGTTTTCTGCAACAATATACCCGTCAAGACCCTGGATGATTACCTTCTTCTCCTGCATGGTGTGTACCATACAGTTTGTAGACTCAAACATGCTTATGTTGTTACCAATGCAACCGTTGCCATAGAGGTCTTTCTTTGTCTGAACGAGCAGGGAACCCCATGTGCCGAGGTCGCTCCAACCGAAATCGGCAGGGCAGACGAATATCTCTTCCGCCTTTTCCATAATCGCATAGTCTACGGATATGCTTTGGCATGTGGGGAATATGCGGTCTATTTCCTCTTGTTCCTTGTCGGTGCCGTAAACGGGCAGAAGAGACTCGAAAATCCTTGACATAGTGGGC
>CALZAP010000042.1 GCA_945614335.1 uncultured Prevotella sp. | reverse complement strand
TTCTGTCTTGCCATTGGCATGTGAGACATACACCTGCTTGTCCTGCGGTCCGAGACAGTTGGCGGCATAATACACGTCGCCGGTCTTCTCGTCCATTCCGTAAACATCGGTAACCTCAAAATCACCCTTCGTCACACGGCGTTTCAGTTGGCCGTTGAGTGTGTAGAGGTAGAGATGTGTAAAGCCGTCGCGGTCGCTTGGCACAATGATATGGTTGTCGGTGAATGTCACGGCACACATCGACTCTTGTTTTACATAT
Source organism: uncultured Prevotella sp. (assembly GCA_945614335.1). Lineage (GTDB taxonomy): Bacteria > Bacteroidota > Bacteroidia > Bacteroidales > Bacteroidaceae > Prevotella. Next base: position 8,355 of record CALZAP010000042.1, on the reverse strand, counting down.
TTCTCCACCTTGTCCTGCACTGCGAGTTTGGCGAGTGTGGTGAGTGGGTTGACCATATAGATACGCATGTCGTCCTGATGGCGGTTCATGGTAAACACCGCCACCTTTGTCGGGTCGCTTGTCATGGTGATGCGTGGTATGTAACCGTCTTCGTCGAGTGGCACCTCCATCTTCCTTGTCTTTCTCGACTTTATGTCGAAGCTGTAGACAGCCACCTTTGAGTTGTCTTCTCCCGCTTTCGGGTACTTATAGACGTAGCTGCCCGGATAAGTGAGATACTCGTCGCGCGAAGGACTGGCACCCCTGAACCATGGGAAGCTGAACTCCTTCACCTTCGACTCGTCGTATTTTATCCATACTATCTGTTTGCTGTCGGCAGTGAACACCATGCTGCGGTTTGTAGAGAATTCCTCCTCATACACCCAGTCGGGTATTCCGTTGATGATGCAGTTTCTCTTTCCGTCGGTAGTCACCTGGCTCTCGGCGTTGTCGTAGAGCAGTTTCACGAGGAAGATATTGTTGTCACGCACAAAGGCTATCATGTTGCCGTCGGGCGAGAACAACGGAGTCTGCTGTTCGCCCCCCACCGACAAAGGCCCCATTCTGTTGTTCTCCACCTCATATATATAATAGGTGGCAGTGAACGAGCGTCGGTATACATAACGAGTATCGGTCTGAATGAGTATTCTCTTTCCGTCGGGCGAGAATATATATCCGTCGATGCCGTCGATTCTGATTTTCGGACCTCTCACGGTGCTAAGGTCAAAGACCACTCCTGTTTGCTTTCCCGTCTTGAACGAGAACTTCAGGATTTTCGTTCGGTCGGGGCTAACCTGCGTATACGACTCCCCGTCAGCCATAGGCTTTAGGCTTGCCATGGTTTCTTCGCGGAAGTCACCACGTGTAATACTCTTGATGTCGAGTTTTTCAGCTAAGACGTTTTGCGTCATCATAAGCACTGAAATGAGTAAGATGAATGTTTTTTTCATGATTTGTCTTTTTGAACTATTTCGTTGTTAGTAAAACTCTGCCTTTGCCTTACCATCTCCTCGTCGTTTTCGAGGAAGAAGTCAAGAGCCTTCACACCTTCTATTGTGCAAAACCCTCTAAGGAACACGAAGATGAGGTTATATGACAACTGCTCCATCGAACAGTTCATGTTTGTATAATTATTGAACACATAACGGTTTGACACGTCGAAAAGCTGGAGCACGAGGTCGTAGTTTACGTCTGTTCGGAAATACCCCTCACGTATTCCCCGCTTGATGAATTCCACCTGCTGTGACTGTCTGCTTTTGTTCTGCTCGTCGAGATATGCCATTATCTTCGGATATTTTCCCACCTCGGTGTAAAAAGACGGGTGTACGTTTTTCAGCCCTTCAACTTTCAGCCTATAAATGTTTATGAGGATGTCCATCACGGTTTTGGATTCCTTGGCCAACTTGGCCAGTGCCTCCTCCGAATCCTCAAACTTGTTTTTCACACACTCAAAGAGCAAGTCTTCCTTGTTTTCGTATATTTCGTATAGTGTCCGCTTCGAGATAGACAACTTGTTTGAGATGTCATCCATCTTCACAGCTCTCACTCCCCGCTCGTTGAAAAGTTCAATGGCGGTTGACAATATCTTCTGCTTTAAACCCTGTCTATAAGTCGTATTATGTCTTGTTCCGTACAACATTTTATCGCTTTTTGCGTACAAAGGTACTAAATAATTAAAAAAAATAGCACTTTTTGGAACATTTTTATTAACTTTGCGCCCAAAATTAAGCAAAACTAAGTAAACATATTAGTTTTTCACACAAAAACAGATTATTTTGTAACAAATTAAATATTAATTTACGTATGGTCAAGATTTCTAAAGAGGCCGCTCTCGAATACCACGAGAATGGAAGGCCTGGTAAAATTGAAGTAAAGCCAACAAAGCCTTACCGAACACAAACCGACTTAAGCCTGGCTTATTCGCCTGGCGTGGCATTCCCATGCCTTGAGATTCAGGACAACGCCGACGCTGCCTACAAATACACCGACAAAGGTAACCTTGTGGCGGTAATCAGCAACGGAACCGCCGTATTGGGACTCGGCGACATCGGCGCTCTCAGCGGCAAGCCAGTAATGGAAGGAAAAGGACTGCTGTTCAAGATTTATGGCGGCATCGACGTGTTTGACATCGAGGTGGCCGAGAAAGACCCGGAGAAGTTTTGTGAGGCAGTGGAGAAAATCGCTCCCACCTTCGGAGGTATCAACCTTGAGGACATCAAGGCGCCTGAGTGCTTCTACATCGAGGAAAGACTGAAGCGCACACTCGACATACCTGTAATGCACGACGACCAGCACGGAACCGCCATCATCTCCGCTGCCGGTCTGAAGAATGCGCTCGAAGTGAACGGGAAGGACATCGAGAAAGTGAAAATCGTTGTCAACGGTGCCGGTGCGGCCGCCATCTCCTGTACAAAGCTCTATATGGCTCTCGGAGCAAAGAAGGAAAACATCGTGATGCTCGACTCAAAGGGAGTCATCACCAGCGACCGTCCAAACCTTACCGAACAGAAGAAATTTTTCGCCACCGACCGCCGCGACATCCACACACTGGAAGAGGCCGTGAAGGATGCCGACGTGTTCGTGGGACTGTCGAAGGGCAACGTGCTCACTAAAGACATGATACGCTCGATGGCCGACCAGCCCATCGTGTTCGCCCTGGCCAACCCTGTGCCTGAAATTAGCTATGAGGACGCTATGGACAGCCGCCCCGACGTGCTTATGTCAACCGGCCGCTCCGACTATCCAAACCAGATAAATAACGTCATCGGTTTCCCGTACATCTTCCGCGGAGCCCTCGACGTGAATGCCTCTGCCATCAACGAGGAAATGAAGATGGCTGCAGTGCACGCCATTGCCGACCTCGCCAAGCAGCCTGTGCCTGACGTGGTGAACGATGTATACCACGTCAACAACCTCACTTTCGGCCCAGACTATTTCATACCGAAACCCGTCGATCCACGACTCATCACCGAAGTGTCGGCAGCCGTGGCAAAGGCGGCAATAGAGAGCGGTGTGGCACGCAAGACCATCACCAACTGGGCAGAATACAAAAACCGCCTTCGCGAGCTCCTCGGCCAGGAAACCAAGCTCACACAGAAGCTCTACGACACCGCCCGCAGCCATCCACAGCGCGTAGTGTTCGCCGAAGGCATACATCCCACCATGCTCAAGGCGGCAGTTCAGGCAAAGGCTGAAGGCATCTGCCAGCCTATACTCCTAGGCAACGACGAGCGCATAGAAAAACTCGCAAAGGAACTCGACCTCAGCCTCGAAGGCATCGAGGTGATCAACCTGCGCCACGACCGCGAGGCAGAACGACGCGAACGCTTCGCACGCATACTCACACAGAAGCGCCAACGCGACGGATACACCTATCAGGAGGCCAACGACAAGATGTTTGAGCGCAACTACTTTGGTATGATGATGGTAGAAACAGGTGAGGCCGACGCTTTCATCACCGGTCTTTACACCAAATACTCCAACACCATCAAGGTGGCAAAGGAAATCATCGGCATCCGTCCAGAATACAACAACTTCGGCACCATGCACATCATCAACTCACCGCGCGGACCGTTGTTCATTGCCGATACACTCATCAACCAGAACCCGACAACCGACGTGCTGGTAGACCTCGCCAAGCTCAGCTCCACCGCGGTGCGTTTCTTCAACGAGAAGCCTGTGGTTGCGATGATCAGCCACTCCAACTTCGGTTCCGACAATACCGAAGGCACACAGAAAGTACGCCGAGCCGTTGCCCGCCTTCAGGAGGAAGACCCCTCTATGCTCATCGACGGCGAGATACAGATAGGCTTTGCCCTCAACCGCGAGATGCGCGACGACATGTATCCATTCAGCCGCCTTTACGGTGAGGACGTGAACACGCTGGTATTCCCCAACCTCACCAGTGCACGCTCTTCATACAAGATGTTGCAGGCCATGAACACCGACGTCGAAATCATCGGCCCGATCCAGATGGGCCTCAACAAGCCCATCCATTTCATCGACTTCGGCAGCAGCGTACGCGAGGTAGTGAACATCACGGCAGTAGCCGTTATCGACGCTTACGTCGACAAAGTGAAGGGTCGCATCACCTCTCAGATGAAATGACAAAATGTGACATAAAAGGACAAACATTTTTCAAACCGTTTGCAAGGCTACGCATATATATATAATATGTGTAGCTCTTGTAAACGGTAAAAAAGACACGCTGATTGGACAAATATTGGTGTTTTTTAGAAAAAAAAACAAAATAAATTTCTGTTTATCACTGAAAATCAGTATATTTGCAGTCCGAAAATAGTAATAAAAATAAAAATATATAACAAATTTATATTGACAGACAATGACAAAAGCAGAAATGATCGACAAGATCGTGGCAGACACAGGTCTTGACAAAAAAGCTGTAGCAGCTACTGTTGAAGCATTCATGGAAGAAGTAAGGCAGAGCCTGGCAGTAAGAAAAGAGGATGTGTACCTTCGCGGATTTGGCAGCTTCATTGTAAAGCACCGCGCCCAGAAAACCGCACGCAACATATCAAAGCAGACAACTATTATCATTGAGGCTCACGACTTCCCGGCTTTCAAGCCTTCAAAGAGTTTCATAGCAAAAATGCAACAATAAACATTATTAATAATTTAATTTCTTAAAGCAATGCCAAACGGAAAGAAAAAGAAGGGCCACAAGATGGCTACTCACAAGCGTAAGAAGAGACTGAGAAAGAACAGACACAAGAGCAAGTAAATTGCATCATTCTGTTCCTGACAGCAAGAAATGAGAGGAGTGTGCTGACAAATTTCAACCATAAGAGAGAGATGAGTCAGCGCACCCTTTTTTGTATCAACAAACAGTGAAACCCTAAAACAGAAATGACAAGCGAAGTAATTATCGACGTCCAGCCGAAACAAATATCCATAGCTCTGCTTGAGGATAAAAGCCTGGTGGAATATCAGGACGAACCTCGTTCGGCTTCATTCTCCGTGGGGAATATTTATGTGGCAAAAGTGAAAAAACTTATGCCAGGACTTAACGCATGCTTCGTCGACGTTGGATTCGAAAGAGATGCGTTCCTTCATTATCTCGATTTGGGGTCTCAATACAGCTCTTACGAAAAATACCTCAAGCAGGTACAAAGCGACAGAAAAAAACTCTTCCCATTCTCAAAGGCTACAAGACTGCCTGACCTGAAAAAAGACGGCAGCGTCCAAAACGTACTGAAAGTGGGACAAGAGGTGCTCGTGCAAATCGTAAAAGAACCTATCTCGACAAAAGGACCAAGACTCACATGCGAGCTCAGCTTCGCAGGAAGATACATGGTCCTGATGCCTTTCTACGACAAAGTGTCGGTATCGTCGAAAATAAAAAAAGGTGAGGAAAGGACAAGGCTCAAACAACTCATACAAAGCATAACACCGAAAAACTTCGGTGTCATAGTAAGAACATCGGCTGAAGGAAAAAGAGTGGCAGAACTCGACGCAGAAATGAAAATACTGCTAAAGAGATGGGAGGATGCCATTAAACAAGTACAGAAAACAACAGCCAGACCACAAGTCGTATTTGAGGAAACAAGCAGGGCTGTGGCACTGCTGAGAGACCTTTTCAACCCTACCTATGACGGCATACACGTCAACGACGATGACATTTACCAACAAGTCAGGGACTACGTCGGACTGATAGCTCCCGACAAAGTCGACATCGTGAAGAAATACAATGGCACTGTGCCCATCTTCGACAACTTCAACGTTACAAAGCAGATGAAGTCGGCGTTTGGAAAAACCGTTAACTACAAACGAGGCGCTTATCTGATTATTGAACACACTGAAGCTCTTCACGTGGTGGATGTAAACAGCGGAAACCGCACACGTTCGGAAAACGGACAAGAGCAAAATGCACTTGAAGTGAATCTTGGTGCTGCCGACGAACTGGCACGCCAACTGCGACTACGCGATATGGGAGGAATCATCGTGGTCGACTTCATTGACATGAATCTCGCCGAAGACAGACAGATGCTATACGAACGTATGTGCAAAAACATGCAGAAAGACAGGGCAAGACACAACATCCTGCCACTAAGCAAGTTCGGTCTCATGCAAATCACACGACAAAGGGTGAGGCCGGCAATGGACGTAAACGTGGAAGAAACGTGTCCCACTTGCTTCGGGCGTGGAAAGATAAAGTCAAGCATTCTCTTCACCGACCAATTGGAAAGCAAAATCGACCAACTTGTCAACAAGATAGGCATAAAGAAGTTTAAACTGCACGTCCACCCCTACGTTGCCGCATACATCAACCAGGGCTTCCTCTCCATAAAACGAAGATGGCAGATGAAATATGGCATGGGAGTATCGGTAATATCGTCACAAAAACTCGCCTTCCTGCAATATGAGTTCTATGACCGTGAGGGAAACTTCATTGACATGAAGGAAGAGATTGAGACCAAGTAGGATTAAAGAAGGTAGAGGGTAGAGAGAACATTTCTCTACCTTCTACCCTCTTCCCTCTACCCTCCAAAAATTCCCCTCTTACAGACAAACAACTATGACAACAGCATTTTGGATTTGCATTTTTCTCGTGTTCTACACATACATCGGCTACGGCATCGTGCTTTACCTCTTGGTAAAGCTCAAGAGAATGGTGTGCCGGGGAAAAAGGGGCGGTGAAACTGAAACGGAACTGCCACACGTGACACTCATGATATGCGCATACAACGAAGAGGATATCGTGGACAAAAAAATGGAGAACACAAACGCACTCGACTATCCAAAAGAAAAACTTCACGTGCTGTGGGTCACAGACGGAAGCAACGACTCCACAAACCAACGACTGGCTAAATACGACAACGTGAAAGTGGCGTTCAAACCTGAAAGAAAGGGAAAAACCGCCGCACTGAACCATGGCATCAAGGAAGTAAAGACAGACATCGTGGTCATGACCGACGCAAATACCATGCTCAACGACCAGGCCATGAAAGTGATCGTGGCTGAAATGGAAAACCCAAAGGTGGGATGCGTGGCAGGAGAAAAACGTGTCATGCCACGCGACGACAAACAGTCGGCAGCCGAAGGCGAAGGTCTTTACTGGAAATACGAAAGCTTCCTGAAGCGTCTCGACTCTGAACTGCATTCCGCCATGGGAGCAGCAGGCGAACTGTGTGCCATACGCACTGCCTTGTTTGAGGAAATGCCTGAAGACACTCTGCTCGACGACTTCATCCTCTCAATGCTCATACTGAAACGAGGATACAAGATAGCTTACACAAGCGACGCATACGCAATGGAATATGGCTCTGCCGACATCAACGAGGAAAGAAAAAGAAAAAGACGCATCGCTGCCGGCGGACTGCAAAGCTGCTGGCGACTGCGCAGCCTCATGAACCCATTCACCCATCCCGTCACCGCATTCCAGTTTGTGTCACACCGTGTGTTGCGATGGACCATCACACCCTTTGCACTGCTTCTGCTCATACCACTGAATGTAATACTCGTCATTGACAACCAGCATCCAGTCTACAACATCATCTGGGCTATGCAGCTGCTGTTCTACCTCGCAGCCTTCGCCGGCCAGACACTTGCGGCAAGAGGAAAGAAAAACAAGCTGCTCTACGTCCCGTATTATTTCCTGTTTATGAACGCAAATGTGTTCAAGGGAATACCCTATCTTGCCCAAAAACAAGGCGGAACATGGGAAAAAGCAAAAAGAGCCTAAAAAAAAACAGAAAAAATGTTTTGAGTTTCAATAATTATTCGTATCTTTGCATCGAATTAACATAACTACACAATTTATGGTTCAGAACGAAACTTTCCAAAGATTAAAAGCCGAACTCGAAGAAACTAAAAAGTTATATCTCAAAGCCCAAAAGGAAAGAGACGAAGCACTATCCAAACTAAAGGACTATCAGGAGAAAATCGACAAGGCGGAAAAGGCAAGCAAGATGAAATCACTCTTCCTTGCCAACATGAGTCATGAGATTCGTACTCCACTCAATGCCATTGAGGGATTCTCAAGAGTCATAGCCGAGACTGACTCTCCAGAGGAGCGCATGAGATTTTTGGAAATCGTAGAAAGCAACAACAACCGGTTGTTGGCTCTCATAAACGAAATTCTCGACCTCTCAAGAGTTGAGTCGGGAGAAATCACCATGAAGCTTTGTCTTAGCAACTTAAACGAGATTTGTGACAATATCAAACAAATCTTCAAGTTCCGTTGCCCAGAAAACATAAAGTTCAGATCTGAAATGCCAGAAAAGGCCGTGCTTCTCAAAACAGACCCCAATCGCCTCACTCAAGTATACTGTAACCTCATAAGCAACGCCCTGAAAC
>CALZAP010000041.1 GCA_945614335.1 uncultured Prevotella sp. | reverse complement strand
AGAGACTTAAGGCCAAGAGCATCGTACGCGGCGTGCTGCTCGCTGTGGTGGGACTTGCCACCGTGCTGGGAGTGCTCGCCAAGAACAGGCTGATAGACAATGTGGTGGAAGCAACGGAGAACGGCGAAGTGTCGATGGAAGTAATTGGCAACGCACTCGTGGGTGCCGACAAGTTCCAGTATGTGCTTCCGTTCGAGTTTATCTCGGTGTTCCTGCTTGCATGCATCATCGGCGGAATAGTAGTATCAAGAAAAGAAAAGGAGATAAAGTAATATGGTACCAGTAGAATGTTATTTCGTGCTTAGCGCACTCTTGTTCTTCATCGGCGTCTTCGGATTCGTAACACGCCGCAACCTGATAGCCATGCTCATCTCCGTGGAGCTTGTGCTCAATGCCGTAGACATTAACTTCGCGGCATTCAACCGCCTTCTGCATCCCGACCAGCTCGAAGGTTTCTTCATGACTCTCTTCTCTGTTGGTGTGAGCGCTGCCGAAGCCGCTGTGGCTATTGCGATTATACTCAACGTTTACCACCGTTTCAACAGCGACAAGGTGAACAGTATCCAAAACCTCAAATACTAATTGTGCCTTATGGATTATAGTTATGTATTTCTAATACTTCTCCTGCCACTGTTCTCGTTTGTAATACTCGGACTGGCTGGCATGAAGATGTCGCACAAGGTGGCTGGACTCATCGGCACCACGTCGCTTGGTATCGTCACCGTGCTTTCATATATTACGGCGTTAAGCTATTTCTTTGGACCAAGGTGTACCGACGGGGCATATCCTACCATTGTTCCGTTCAACTTCACCTGGCTGCCGTTAGGCGACCTTCACTTCGACCTCGGCTTCATGATCGACCCTATCTCGGCCATGATGCTCATCGTCATCTCCACGGTCAGCCTTATGGTTCACATCTATTCTTTCGGCTACATGCACGGTGAGAAGGGATTCCAGCGCTATTACGCTTTCCTCTCGCTCTTCACCATGTCGATGCTCGGACTTGTAGTTGCCACCAACATCTTCCAGATGTACCTGTTCTGGGAGCTTGTGGGTGTTAGCTCCTACCTGCTCATCGGTTTCTACTATCCGCTGCATGCAGCTGTGGCCGCTTCGAAGAAGGCGTTTATCGTGACTCGTTTCGCCGACCTCTTCTTCCTTATCGGTATTCTCATCTTCGGCTACTATACACAGTCGTTCTCGTTCTCGTTTGTAGAGAACCTGCAGATGGCTGCCGGAGCCACACCGTTCATTCCTGTGGACGCTGCCAAGGCGGTGGCTGCCGGAGGTTTCATACTTCCTACAGCTCTAGTGCTGATGTTTATCGGTGGTGCCGGTAAGTCTGCAATGTTCCCGCTCCACATCTGGCTGCCCGACGCCATGGAAGGCCCGACTCCTGTCAGCGCGCTCATCCACGCCGCAACGATGGTTGTTGCCGGAGTGTTCCAGATTGCGCGTCTCTTCCCTCTGTGGATTGAGTATGCTCCAGGACAGATGAGCATCGTGGTATGGGTGGGTGTGTTCACCGCCTTCTATGCCGCAGCAGTGGCTTGCGCCCAGAGCGACATCAAGCGTGTGCTCGCCTTCTCGACCATCTCTCAGATTGCGTTTATGATGGTGGCGCTCGGAGTATGTATGCCGGGTCATCACGGTGAGGTAATCGACGCCCATGGCTCGTTGGGATATATGGCTTCAATGTTCCACCTCTTCACCCACGCCATGTTCAAGGCTTGCCTGTTCCTCGGTGCAGGATGTATCATCCACGCAGTACACAGCAACGAGATGGCTGCAATGGGAGGTCTGAGAAAGTATATGCCGGTGACACACATCACCTTCCTCATCTCATGTCTTGCCATCGCCGGTATTCCGTTCTTCTCGGGCTTTAGCTCAAAGGACGAGATTATCACCGCTTGCTTCCAGTACAGTCCGCTTGTAGGCTGGATTATGACTGGTGTAGCTGCCATGACGGCGTTCTATATGTTCCGTCTATACTACGGCATCTTCTGGGGCACTGAGAACAAGGAGCTTCACGCTCACCACACTCCGCATGAGGCACCGCTGACGATGACTGTTCCGCTCATTGTGCTCTGCGTCATCACCGTTGGTGTGGGCGTATACACAACCATCGCCGGTTTTGCCGGCCTGGGTGGCAGCTTCGGTAGCTTCGTGACTGCTAACGGCCAGGATTACACTATCCACTTCGACCTTCAGGTGGCCGCCACGTCTACGGTGATAGCAATATTGAGCATCTGTCTTGCCACATATATATATAAAGGTGAGCAGCAGCCCATTGCCGACCGTCTTTATCGTACGTTCCCCAAGCTCCATCGTGCAGCCTACAAGCGCTTCTACATGGACGAGGTTTACCAGTATGTCACACACAAGATTATCTTCCGCTGCATCTCCACTCCTATAGCATGGTTCGACCGCCACGTTATCGACGGCACGTTCGACTTCATGGCTTGGAGTGCCAACGAGGCAGGTGATACAATCCGCCCATGGCAGAGCGGTGACGTACGTCAGTATGCAGTATGGATTCTCACTGGCTCTGTGGCCCTTGCACTTATCCTTCTTGCAATATAATATTAATAAGTTGACAAGTTGACGAGTTGACAAATTGATTGCTTTGATGAGTTGACAAGTTGATGAGTTGACAAGAAAATAAGTTGATAGCAGAACAAGAAGACTGGAGTACAAGTAATAACTTGTCAACTCGTCAACTTGTACACTCGTCAACTAAAACATAATTAACATGAGTATATTAAGTTTATTCGTATTGATTCCTGTAGTGATGTTGCTCGGACTCTGGCTCTCGCGCAACCTCAACCAGGTGCGTGGAGTGATGGTGGCAGGCTCTACAGCATTGCTGCTGCTCTCCGCATGGCTTACGGTGGCTTTCATACAGGCACGTAATGCAGGCAACACCGACGTGATGCTATTCACATACAGCACCCCGTGGTTCCGTCCGTTGAACATTGCCTACTCTGTAGGTGTTGACGGAATATCTGTCGTAATGCTCCTTCTCTCGAGCATCATCGTTTTCACCGGCACATTTGCCTCATGGCAGCTCAAGCCCATGACCAAGGAGTATTTCCTTTGGTTCACGCTTCTCTCAACCGGTGTTTACGGCTTCTTCATCTGCACGGACATGTTCACCATGTTCATGTTCTATGAGGTGGCCCTCATCCCAATGTACCTTCTCATCGGTGTATGGGGTTCTGGCCAGAAGGAATATGCAGCCATGAAGCTCACACTGATGCTTATGGGAGGTTCAGCACTCTTGATTATCGGCATTCTCGGCATCTACTATTTCAGTGGCGCCACAACAATGAACGTCAACGAGATAGCCGCCATGAACAATATCGACCCGGAGATTCAGAATGTGTTCTTCCCGTTCATTTTCATCGGTTTCGGTGTTCTTGGAGCCCTCTTCCCATTCCACACATGGTCGCCCGACGGTCATGCATCAGCCCCAACGGCAGTGTCGATGCTCCACGCCGGTGTGCTCATGAAACTCGGAGGCTACGGATGCTTCCGCGTGGCAATGTATCTCCTGCCTTCCGCAGCTCAGGAGCTCTCATGGATATTCCTTATCCTTACAACCATCTCTGTGGTTTACGGAGCGCTTTCTGCCTGTGTGCAGACCGACCTTAAGTACATCAACGCCTATTCGTCGGTGTCACACTGCGGCCTTGTGCTCTTCGCGCTTCTCATGATGACAAAGACAGCTTGCACAGGTGCAATTCTCCAAATGCTCTCACACGGACTTATGACGGCCCTCTTCTTCGCCCTCATCGGTATGATATACGGTCGTACACACACGCGTGACGTACGCCGTCTGGGAGGTCTGATGAAGATCATGCCATTCCTTTCGGTGGGCTATGTCATCGCCGGTCTGGCCAACCTCGGTCTGCCTGGCTTCTCGGGCTTCATTGCCGAGATGACCATCTTCGTGGGCTCGTTTGAGAATGCCGGCACTTTCCATACTGCCTGCACCATCATCGCCTGCTGCTCAATAGTAGTGACAGCGGTCTACATCCTCCGCGTAGTGGGTAAAATCCTCTTCCAGGATGTGGCTGATCCACACTATCTCACACTGACCGACGCTACTTGGGACGAGCGCTTCTCCGTTTGCTGCCTCATATTCTCTGTAGCAGCCCTTGGTCTGGCTCCAATGTGGGCAAGCAACGTCATTGGCGATGCAGTGGGTCCTATCCTCGATGTAATTATGAAATAACAAGTAATAAGCAAAAATATGAATTACGGACAATTTCTAAATATGATGCCTGAGGTCACGCTGATGATAGCCTTGGTAGCTGTATTCATCGTAGATTTCATCTTCCACAAAAAGGAAGGAAGCAGGCCACAGGCTCTCTTCACTGTCACGACAGGCTTCCTGGCCTACCAGTGCATCTCTTGCATACTCGCCGGACCTGCAGAGGCTTTTGAAGGTATGTATGTGTCTACGGCTGCGGCTAACGTCATGAAATTTATTCTCACAGCGGGAACTCTCGTTGTAGTTATCATGGCTCAGCCTTGGCTGCGTCAGAATGACGTGGCAGACAAGGATGGTGAGTTCTACATGCTCGTCATCTCAACACTTCTCGGTATGTACATGATGATGTCGGCCGGACATTTCCTCATGTTCTTCCTCGGACTCGAAATGGCTTCCATTCCCATGGCTTGCCTCGTGGCCCTCAACAAGTATCGCAAGGAGTCGGCTGAAGGTGCCGCAAAGTTCATTCTCACAGCATCGTTCTCAAGCGGTGTGATGCTCTATGGACTCTCGTTCATCTATGCTGAAACAGGTACTCTCTATTTCGGCGACGTGGCTGACTGCATCAGTGTCAACGCAATGACAATACTTGGACTCGCCTTCTTCTTCAGCGGACTTGGCTTCAAGATCTCGCTCGTGCCGTTCCACTTCTGGACTGCCGACACTTATCAGGGAGCTCCAACACCGGTAACCGGATACCTCAGCGTAGTGTCGAAGGGTGCCGCTGCATTCACACTTATGACCATCCTCATAAAGGTGTTTGCGCCTATGGTTGAATACTGGGAATACATCCTCTATATCGTGATTGTGCTCAGCATCACCATTGCCAACCTCTTCGCCATACGTCAGAACGAGCTCAAGAGATTCATGGCGTTCAGCTCAATCTCACAGGCTGGATACATCATGCTTGCCGTTGTGGGCAACAGTGCCATGAGTGTGACTGCGCTCACATACTATGTGCTCGTTTATGTGGTCGCAAACATGTCGGTGTTCACTGTTATCAACGTGGTTGAGACTCGTGGTGGTGGAACAACAAAGATGAGCTGTTACGACGGCTTCTACAAGACAAATCCGAAGCTCTCGTTCCTCATGACGCTCGCTTTGTTCTCGCTTGCGGGAATTCCACCGTTTGCAGGTATGTTCTCCAAGTTCTTCGTGTTCATGGCAGCTGCACAGGAAGGTTCGTTCCTCGCTTATTTCGTGGTGTTCATTGCACTTATCAATACAGTAGTCAGTCTCTACTATTATCTGCTTATTGTTAAGGCCATGTACATCAAGCCGTCAGACAACCCTCTGCCTACATTCAAGAGCGACATGAACAGCAAGGTGGCACTCGCCATCTGTACTGCCGGCATCGCCCTCTTCGGAGTTTGCAGCTGCATCTACGACTGGATTGCCGCTGCGGCGAATTAACTATTTAAATGAAGAATGAAGAATGAAGAATGAAGAATGAAGAATGAAGAATGAAGAATGAAGAATGGCTGCGCATTAAAAACCGCGTTTATCTTATTCTTCATTCTTCATTCTTCATTTCCAAAACATTCTTCATTCTTCATTCTTCATTCTTCATTTCCAAAACATTCTTCATTCTTCATTCTTCATTTTTCTTTTATATTTATTATTATGAAACACTTAGCATTTACCATCCTTTTGCTGCTCACAGCCACAACAATGTCGGCACAGCAGCGCAAATCGCTTTCTATTCTCGGCGACTCTTACAGCACATTTGAAGATTATCTTCAGCCTGACTCAAACTTTGTATGGTACTTCAAAGGAAAACATGACAACACTGATGTAACTCGTGTGGAACAGACATGGTGGAGCATACTGCTAAAGAAAACCGGTATGAAACTTTGCAGAAACAACTCTTTTTCAGGATCAACCATTTCCAGCACAGGATACCGCAAAGAAGACTATTCACAACGTTCATTCTGTAAAAGACTCTGGAACCTCGGATGTCCAGACGTGATAATCGTGCTTGGAGCCACCAACGACAGCTGGGCCGGATCTCCTATAGGTGAATACAAATACTCCGACTGGACAGACAAGGACCTTTATTCATTCAGACCGGCAATGGCATACATGCTCTATCATCTCCAAAACAGATATCCTAACACTGAAATCCACTTTGTGATGAACAGTGAACTGAAGGAGGAGATTACTGCATCAAGCAAGGCTATATGCGAACACTATGGTGTAAACTTCATACAACTGGAGAACATTCATAAGATAAACGGACATCCAAGCATTAAGGGAATGGAAGCCATCGCAGAACAAATTGCAATGAAAATGAAGAGTGAAAAATGATGTGTGAAGAATTGCTTAGAGGACTAAATGAAGGACAAAGGGCGGCAGTGGAATACTGCGAGGGTGCACAACTCGTGATTGCTGGAGCAGGATCGGGAAAAACGCGTGTGCTCACCTATAAAATTGCATACCTCATTGAAAGAGGCATGGAACCATGGCGAATACTTGCTTTGACTTTTACAAACAAGGCTGCAAACGAGATGAAACAAAGAATAGGGACTCTCGTGGGACCTGAAAAGGCAAGATATATTAACATGGGAACATTCCATTCTGTCTTCTCCAGAATACTTAGACTCGAAGCCGATAAAATCGGATTCGACAATAATTTCACCATCTACGACCAAACTGACTCAAGATCGCTCGTCAAGGCTATCATTAAGGAAATGGGGCTTGACGACAAAAAATACAAACCGGCTTCTGTGGCCGACAGAATAAGTCGCGCGAAAAACAATAAGGTAAACGCTCAGGCTTATGCCCTCGATACAAGATACACACTACGCGACAGCGACAACGGCACTCCGATGATTGCTGAAATCTACAACAGATACAACGAACGATGCAGACAGGCTAACGCAATGGATTTTGATGACCTGCTGCTCAACTTCTACTTTCTGCTCAGCAACGACGAGGAAACAAGGCGAAAGTATTCTGAACGATTTGAATACGTCCTTGTTGACGAGTATCAGGACACAAACAGCGTGCAGCAAGACATTGTACTACTGCTCACAGCTGAAAAACAACGCGTATGCGTGGTGGGCGACGACGCACAAAGCATCTACAGCTTCCGTGGGGCAAACATAGACAACATACTCGACTTCGGTAAGAATTTCGACAATGCAAGACTCTTCAAACTCGAACAGAACTACAGGTCGACACAAACCATAGTGCAAGCCGCCAACAGCCTTATTGCACACAACAAACGACAGATACCCAAAGAGGTGTTCAGCGAAAACGAGGAAGGGGAGAAAATACAGCTGAAAATGGCTTACAGCGACCAGGAAGAGGCCATGATTGTGACAAATGAAATTCAAAGGCTAAAAAGAAGGGACAAGTGTGAATACAGCGATTTCGCCATTCTTTACCGCACTAACGCACAAAGCCGTAGCTTCGAGGAACAGCTGAGAAAACAAAACATACCATACCGCATTTTCGGAGGTATGAGCTTCTACCAGAGAAAGGAGATAAAAGACATACTTGCTTACTATCGACTTGTGGCAAATCCTAATGACGAGGAAGCTCTGAAAAGGGTTATCAATTATCCTACAAGGGGAATAGGAGCAACAACGCTCGCAAAAATAGTTGACGTTGCAAACAATAACAGACAAAGCCTCTGGAACGTGATGAGAAGGGCAGAGGACAATGGTTTCAACAAAGCCACCGCAGCAAAACTCAAAGCCTTTCAGGCAATGGTGGACAGTTGGACAGAACGACTGCTCACCGAAGATGCATACACACTCGGAAGCTCTATCATAAGGGAAAGCGGCATACAGAAAGACATTTTTTCCAAAAGCAGTCCGGAAGACGTGGCAAGACAGGAAAACGTAGAGGAACTGCTTGCAGCAATAAAGGGATTCGTGGAAAGCCAGCAGGAAGAAGGAATGGGCAACCACGTCAATCTCGTGGACTTCCTTCAGGAGGTGTCGCTCATGTCTGACATTGAAAGTGACAACGACGAAAACCAGCCTAAGGTGTCGCTCATGACAATACACAGCGCAAAGGGACTGGAGTTTCCGGTTGTCTTCGTCGTAGGTCTTGAAGAAAACATCTTCCCTTCACCCATGAGCGCGGATTCCATGCGTGGAATAGAGGAAGAACGACGATTGCTCTATGTGGCCATAACGCGAGCAGAAAGACACCTGATGCTTACATGCGCGGAAAACCGTTTCCGCTACGGACGTATGGAAAGCGACCAACCGTCGAGGTTCATAAGAGACATATCCTCAAACTTCCTAAAAATAGAGGGTAGGGGGGCTACAGCTTTAGGTATGTTGCAAACTTCAGCAAAACCAAGATCTTTTAACACAAATTTACGTTTTGGACAAAATTCGACTCAAATGTCAAACAAGCCACGATGGGAACAAAATCCGAATCCGGTCGCATCCCAGTTCATGGCAGACAGAAAACTCCGTCTTGTTCCGCCACGCAAGGAAGAGCCGCCGGTAAATCCATTCGTCAACAAGGTAGACTTCAGTCCGTCGCCGTTGCAGCCTGGCCAGACCATT
>CALZAP010000040.1 GCA_945614335.1 uncultured Prevotella sp. | reverse complement strand
GGACTCGAACCCGCGACCCTCGGCTTGGGAAGCCAATGCTCTACCAACTGAGCTATTACCGCATTGCGACTGCAAAGGTAATGCTTTTTGTTTGATTAAACAAAAAATAAATGTTAAATTATCATACTATTATAGCATATTCCAAAATCTATATCTTTTTCTGTATTATCCAATGCCCAAAACTAATTATACCTTCATCAGGTCTGCCATGACCATATCACTCACATACAGCCCCGAACGAGTGAGACGCATGCGGCCTGACTCCACTACCAGCAAGCCTGACTGAACATATCCGCTCGAAGCGGCAAGACAATAGTTCAACAACGACTCTCCAAAAACGCGGCCAACAGCCGAGAGGTCAAGCCCCTGGCTGGTGCGAAGCGACAGCATCACCATGTCGTTATACCGTTCGAAGGTAGAAAGCTGTTCGAGCGTAGACGGAAGCACGCCTTTTTCCACCTTATTAATATATATAGAGAGATCGTCAATATTCCACTTCCTGTTATTTCCGTCGAAGGAATGGGCGGCTGCACCCAAACCAATATATGGCACTCCAGACCAATAGCTGCTGTTGTGGCGCGAGCGTCGGCCTGGGCGGGCAAAGTTGCTCACCTCGTAGTGTTCGTAACCGGCAGCCTCAAGACGGTCTTTCAAGCAATAGTACATGGCCCGGGTGAGTTCCTCGTCAGCCTCAGCCACCTGTCCATTCTCTAACATGGAAAACAACGGCGTGCCCTCCTCGTACATGAGCGAATAGGCAGAGATATGGTCAACATCGAGCGCAAGGGCACTGTTGATGTCAGACTGCCAGTCGGCAAGGGTCTCGTCTGGAAAACCGAACATCAGGTCGACACTGATATTGCCGATACCGGCATGCCTGAGACAGTCCACAGCCCTTGCCACATCGTCAGCCTTGTGGCGACGGCGGAGAAAGCGCAGCCTCGCATCGTTGAATGTCTGGGCACCCATACTCACCCTGTTTACAGGCAATGAAGCCAGGAAGGAAGCGAAGCCACTGTCAACATCGTCGGGGTTGCACTCGATGGTGACCTCGGCAGCTGAAGTACAGTCGATGACTGAAAACAAACGCTCGAGCAACCGTGGGCCAAGAGTGCTCGGAGTACCACCTCCAAGATACACCGTCTGCCATTTCCCGTCGGTTTCACGCTCCCTTAACCTCAGTTCCGCCATGAGTGCATCGACATACCGATCACTCATCAAAGCAAGTGTTGTAGAATAGAATCCACAATACACACAACGTGACTTACAAAATGGAATATGTACGTAAAGACCTGCCATTTTTCTTGAAATTTGGTGCAAAAGTACTAATTTTGCTTAATAAATGCAAGAAAATGGGGTGTTTTTTTTGGTGGTTTCAGAAATAATGCCTAACTTAGACCCCCGATAGCTAAAATCAATAGAACCTATTAGTATTCACTTTTAAAAAAACAATCGATATGAAAGTATATCAGACAAGTGAAATCAAAAACATTGCACTGCTTGGCAGTGCGGGTAGCGGCAAGACAACTCTTGCCGAGTCAATGCTTTATGAAGCTGGCATAATCAAGCGCCGCGGCTCCATTGAAGCTAAAAACACAGTGAGTGACTATTTCCCCGTTGAGCAGGAATATGGCTACTCAGTCTTCTCAACTGTGTTCCATGTGGAATGGAACAACAAGAAGCTGAACATTATCGACTGCCCGGGATCTGACGACTTCGTGGGAGGTGCCATTACAGCGCTTAACGTGACCGACCAGGCCGTGATTCTTATCAACGGACAATACGGTCCGGAAGTGGGCACACAAAACAACTTCCGCTATACAGAGAAGCTGAAGAAGCCCGTTATCTTCCTCGTAAACCAGCTCGACAGCGACAAATGCGACTTCGACTCGCTCATTTCCACCATGCAGGACATCTACGGACCGAAGTGTGTACAGATACAATACCCAATATCCACAGGCCCAGGCTTCAACTCTCTCATCGACGTACTGCTGATGAAGAAATACTCATGGAAGCCAGAGGGTGGTGCTCCTATCATTGAAGACATTCCCGCCGAGGAAATGGACAAGGCCATGGAACTCCACAAGGCTCTCGTAGAGGCTGCCGCCGAAAACGACGAAGGCCTCATGGAGAAGTTCTTCGAAGAGGAGGCACTCACTGAAGACGAACTTCGCGAGGGCATCAGAAAGGGTCTCGTTACACGTAGCATCTTCCCTGTATTCTGTGTTTGCGCAGGTAAGGACATGGGCGTTCGCCGACTCATGGAGTTCCTTGGCAATGTGGTGCCGTTTGTAAGCGAAATGCCTAAGGTACACAACACACGCGGAGAAGAAGTGCCTGCTGAAAGCGACGGACCTACATCACTCTACTTCTTCAAAACCGGAGTGGAGCCACACATCGGCGAAGTGTCTTACTTCAAGGTGATGAGCGGAAAGATTAAGGCTGGAGCCGACCTTGCCAACGCTGACCGCGGCTCGAAGGAGAGAATGGCTCAGATTTTCGCTTGCGCCGGAGCTAACCGCATTCCTGTCGACGAACTTTGCGCCGGAGACATTGGCTGCACAGTGAAGCTGAAAGACGTGAAAACAGGAAATGCACTTAACGGAAAGGACTGCGACTACCGCTATGACTTCATAAAATATCCTAACTCCAAGTACTCGCGTGCCATCAAGGCTGTCAACGAGCAGGAAATGGAGAAGCTGATGGTGGCTCTCACAAAGATGCGCCAGGAGGATCCGACATGGGTTGTAGAGCAGTCGAAGGAACTGAGACAGACCATCGTTCACGGACAGGGCGAGTTCCACCTCCGCACACTGAAGTGGCGTTTGGAGAACAACGAGAAGATACAGATAAAGTTTGAGGAGCCGAAGATTCCTTATCGTGAAACCATCACCAAGGAGGCAAGGGCAGACTATCGCCACAAAAAACAGTCGGGTGGTGCCGGACAGTTTGGTGAAGTACACCTCATTGTTGAACCATACGCAGAAGGCATGCCAGACCCGACAGTGTTCAAGATTGGCGGACAGGAGTTCCGCATGAACATCAAGGGTCGCGAGGAGATAGACCTGGAATGGGGCGGAAAGCTCGTGTTCATCAACTCTGTAGTGGGCGGTGCCATCGACACACGCTTTATGCCTGCCATTCTGAAGGGTATCATGGAGCGCATGGAACGCGGACCTCTCACAGGCAGCTATGCCCGCGACGTGAGAGTTATCGTTTACGACGGAAAGATGCACCCTGTTGACTCCAACGAACTCTCGTTCATGCTTGCAGCGCGCAACGCCTTTGCCGCAGCCTTCAAGGATGCTGGTCCAAAGATTCTTGAACCTATCTACGACCTTGAGGTTTATGTTCCGTCAGACTTCATGGGTGACGTGATGAGTGACCTCCAGGGACGCCGTGCCCTCATCATGGGTATGGACAGCGAGGCTGGATACCAGAAACTGCAGGCAAAGATTCCTCTGAAGGAACTTGCCAACTACAGCATCTCTCTCAGCTCCATCACCGGTGGCCGCGCTTCGTTCACAACCAAGTTCGCAAGTTACGAACTCGTTCCGAACGACATCCAGCAGCAGCTCATCAAAGAACATGAAGCTGAAGAAAAAGAAGACTAACCCATAAAAATGAAGAGTGAAGAATGAAGAGTGAAGAATGAAGAATGAAGAATGAAGAATAAGATAAACGCAG
Organism: uncultured Prevotella sp.; assembly: GCA_945614335.1. Taxonomy (GTDB): domain Bacteria; phylum Bacteroidota; class Bacteroidia; order Bacteroidales; family Bacteroidaceae; genus Prevotella. The sequence continues at coordinate 5,198 of CALZAP010000040.1, read as the reverse complement.
ACATTATGCGCAGACATTCTTCATTCTTCACTCTTCATTCTTCATTCTTCACTCTTCATTCTTCATTCTTCACTCTTCATTTATATGTTTCCAATAGTCTTTGCCTTAGGCATCTTCACAGCCTACGAATGGATTCCAGCAGGCTTGTTTTGGTACGTATTGGGAACGAATCTGCTCTCGATAGGCATTGTGGCAATCGTGACACGAAAGATAAGCTATAACACACAATACCTGAACCATACCACACTGATACCCGTTTTTCTCACGGCAGCAAGCCTTACACTCGCACAAAAAATCATTCAACAGAAAGAGACACCGAAGTCAACAGACACCTACGACATGGTTATCGCGTCAGAACCAAGTCACGGAAAATACGGTACACACTATAACGCCATCATCACAGAAGGCTATATGACGCAAACGGTAGTCAGGATTAGCTTGTCACACGACCTGACTGGAGCCGAAACCCTAAAGCCAGGAGACGGAATAAGGATAAAGTCACAGCTAAAGGTTCCACAAGAAAAGAAAGAATCACACTTCAACTACGCCCTTCACCTTAAGACACAAGGCATAAGCTTCATCGCTTTCGCCGGAAAAGGAGACGCCGAAGGAATAAAGCCAAACATAGAAAACATATCCGCCATACAACAAATACGGCTCGGGGCTCTCATGATAAGACACAACTTGCTAAACAGACTTAAACAGACACAAACAACCGACAATACCCTCGCCATACTCTCCGCCATGACACTCGGAGAAAAAAGCGGCATCTCCGACGACATCAGAGACACATACTCCATTTCCGGCACATCACACATGCTTGCACTCTCAGGCACCCATCTTGCACTCATTTTTTACCTTCTCAGCATCTTCTCAAGAGGGAAAAACAAACGCTGGCATCATGTAGGCATTGAACTGTCGGTCCTATGGCTTTACATCATTCTTGTAGGCATGCCCGCATCAGCCGTAAGGGCTGGCACTATGCTAAGCATCTACAGCATCACTACCATTGCCGGACGCACTCATCTTCCACTTCACACGCTTGGAGTGGCAGCAACCATAATGATGGCCCTTTGTCCCTACCAGTTGTTCGACATAGGTTTCCAGTTGTCGGTACTGGCAGTGCTTGCCATCATCCTTTCAACAAAAATCCCAATAAAGAAACCTTCAGTAAACAATATAGACCACTCTCGGCTAACGGTGTTCTTCGCAAGACTTAAACGGCCGCTACTACGGTACCTGTATATCAACATGTTCATATTTCTGTTTACAGCCCCATTGGTGGCATACTACTTCGGCCGCATACCAGTATACTTTCTCATTGCTAACGCCATAACCACACCCGCAGTAGCTGCCATAGTGTATCTCGGCCTGGCTACTATCGCATTGTCTCCTTTGCCCATTATTGGAACAGCTATCACCATGGCCGCCAACCTACTAATAAGCATGCTCAACACCTTTCTCGCATGTCTTTCCTCACTTCCCTACTCCACCATAGGGGTCAGCCACATGTCGAGAATAGCACTAATTCTTATTTATGCCATAATAGGGTCCACGCTTGGTTACATATTTTCAACTAAATCAAGCAAAATATGTTAACATTCACAAATTTAACGCATAAAATTAACAAAAACTATTGTCTGATATAAATAATTGCACTACCTTTGCCACTATGAAAAAGTCAACGATTTGGACAATAGCAATCATAATGGGACTTTCGTTCGTAGTCCTTCTCTATCTTCAGCTGTCTTACATAGAAGAGATGGCGAAGATGAAGAAAGAGCAATTTGACGAATCTGTAAACAGAAGTCTCTACCAAGCTTCGAGAAACCTCGAAGTCAACGAGACCCTGCGCTATCTTGAGAAAGACGTAAACGAAACTGAAAGAAGGGCCTTTCGACACGACTCTGTGATGACCAGGTCAGGCAAGCTAAACGACGTGGTGCAACACACCCACCAATATGCCGTTACCGGCAAGGATGGCACGGTGTACTCCTCGTTTCAGCTAAAGACCATCACCACCAAGCCGTCAACGATACCAAAGGGCATCATACTTCGCTCCGACAAGAGCACACTGAGTGAAGCCTCGAAGTCACTGCAGGAAATAGTACGCAACAGATACGTATACCAAAAGGCGTTGCTCGACGAAGTAGTATACAGCATACTCTACCAAGCCAGCGAACGCCCTCTTAAGGAACGCATCAACTTCAAGCTTCTCGACCAGGACATAAGGGCCGAACTGCTCAACAACGGTATCAACATACCCTACCACGTCACTGTCTCCACCGCAGACGGAAGGGAAGTCTACCGCTGTCCTGACTACACAGAGGAAGGCCTGGCCTACACATACTCACAAGTGCTGTTCCGCAACGACCCGTCGTCAAAAATGGGAGTGGTGAGAATACACTTCCCCGACATCAACAGCTACATATTCTCAAGCATCAGGTTTATGATACCTTCCGTGGTGTTCACCATCGTGCTGCTAATAACGTTCATTTTCACCATAGTAATCATCTTCCGACAGAAACGATACACGGAGATAAAAAACGACTTCATAAATAATATGACTCACGAGCTGAAGACACCAATAGCAAGTATCTCCCTGGCAGCACAAATGCTTAACGACAAAAGCGTGAGCAAAAGCGAGGCAATGATGCAGCACCTCGGCGGTGTGATTAACGACGAGTCAAAACGACTGAGATTTCTCGTGGAGAAAGTGCTGCAGATGTCGATGTTCGACAGGAAAAAGGCAGTGTTCAAGAAAAAACAACTCGACCTGAACGAGATGGCGGAAAACGCAGCACACTCCTTCAGCCTAAGAGTGGAACACACTGGAGGAAAGATATACACAGATATAGAAGCCGTAGACTCCACAATATACGTAGACGAGACTCACTTCCAGAATGTGGTGTTCAACCTCATGGACAATGCGGTGAAATACCGCAAGCAAGACTCGCCACTCGACATCTACATCAAGACATGGAACGAAGGCAACAGGCTCTTCCTGTCAATACGCGACACTGGCATGGGCATAAAAAAAGAAAACCTGAAAAAGATATTCGAGAAATTCTACCGTGTACACACCGGAAATCTCCACGACGCCAAAGGTTTCGGACTCGGCCTGGCTTACGTCAAGAAGATAGTAGACTTACACAAGGGCGAAATACACGTGGAAAGCGAATACGGCAAAGGAACAAAGTTCACAATCTCGCTTCCGGCAATACAGGATGGAGAATAATAAAAAAAGAACTAAAGAAAAAACAATAATAAACTTTTAAAATATTAGAATTATGGAAAACGACAATTTGAAAATCCTTCTTTGCGAAGACGACGAAAATCTCGGAATGCTGCTCCGCGAGTACCTTGCAGCAAAAGGCTTTAATGCCGAGTTGTGCCCCGACGGCGAGGCAGGATACAAAGCTTTCCTGAAAACAAAGTTCGACATCTGCGTGCTCGACGTCATGATGCCAAAAAAAGACGGCTTCACCCTGGCACAGGAAATACGCGCTGCCAACGCCGACATACCTATCATCTTCCTCACCGCCAAGACGCTCAAGGAAGACATACTCGAAGGCTTCAAGATTGGTGCCGACGACTACATCACCAAGCCATTCTCAATGGAAGAACTCGTATTCCGTATTGAAGCCATACTCAGAAGAGTGAGAGGAAAGAAAAACAAGGAAAGCTCTGTATACAGGCTCGGCCGCTTCGTGTTCGACACCCAAAAGCAACTTCTCACCATTGGCGATAAGCAGACCAAGCTCACAACAAAAGAAAACGAGCTGCTCGCGCTCCTCTGCAGCCATGCCAACGACATCCTGCAGCGCGACTTCGCCCTTAAGACCATCTGGATTGATGACAACTATTTCAACGCTCGCTCCATGGACGTCTATATCACAAAACTGCGCAAGCACCTTAAGGACGACGACCAGATAGAAATCATCAACATCCACGGCAAAGGCTACAAGCTTATCACCCCAGAAGAAGACTAATACTTGCTCTCCTTCTTGTAACCATACACATGCGCAATAGCGCCGCCAACAATCAGCACGAGGCTAACAAGTCTCGTGCTATTGTTATCAGCCTTTTCAACCATAAGACTCAAAAATAAGAGCAAAACACCCATGGCAATCAAGCCATAACCAATCTTTTTCATGCCAAATCTCATATTATTAGTTAATTTTGCCGCAAAAGTAACAAAAAAATTTGGTATGTTCAAAAAAAAGCAGTACCTTTGCACCCGCATTTTGCAAAATAACATTTAATTAACATTTTAAAGTAGTATGAATCAATACGAAACCGTTTTCATTTTAACTCCCGTTTTGTCTGATGAACAGATGAAGGAAACGGTCGCCAAATTCAAGAAGCTGCTCACAGATAACGGAGCAGAAATACTGAACGAGGAGGCCTGGGGACTCAAGAAGATGGCTTACGCTATTCAGAAGAAATCTACAGGCTTCTACTGCCTGTTGGAGTTCAAGGCTGAGCCAACACTCGTAAACAAGCTCGAAGTGAACTATCGTCGCGACGAGAAAGTAATCCGTTTCTTGACCGTCAAGCTCGACAAGTATGCCGCAGCTTACGCTATCAAGAGAAAGAACAAGTACGCTAACAAACAGGAGGCATAAATCATGGCACAAGAATCAGAAATCAGATATTTGACTCCACCAACAGTGGATACAAAGAAGAAGAAGTACTGCCGTTTCAAGAAGAGCGGCATCAAGTATATCGACTACAAGGATCCTGAATTCCTCAAGAAGTTCCTCAACGAGCAGGGCAAGATTCTTCCACGCCGCATCACCGGAACTTCACTGAAGTACCAGCGCCGTGTGGCACAGGCTATCAAGCGTGCTCGCCAGATTGCACTTCTTCCATACGTAACAGACTTGATGAAATAATAAAAAAGGAGGACACACATATGGAAATCATACTGAAAGAAGATATTATCGGTCTGGGATTTAAAAACGATATCGTAAACGTAAAGTCTGGTTACGGACGTAACTACCTCATCCCACAGGGAAAGGGAGTAATCGCATCTGAATCTGCAAAGAAAGTTCTCGCTGAGAACCTCCGCCAGCAGGCTCACAAGCTCGCAGCCATCAAGGATGCAGCACAGCAGAAGGCAAACGCTCTCGCTGGCGTAGCTCTCACCATCTCTGCAAAGGTAAGTGCCACTGGCGTAACCTATGGTTCTGTAA
>CALZAP010000039.1 GCA_945614335.1 uncultured Prevotella sp. | reverse complement strand
ACATACATGATGTTCATAATGCCGATACCGCCCACGATGAGCGAGATGCCTGCCACGCATCCGAGCAGTATGGTGAGCATGTCGGAGGTGGAGGTCATCATCGACGAGAGCTCCTCCTGCGACCTTATGTTGAAGTCGTCCTCGTCGGCAGGAGTGGTGTCGGTGGCGTCCTTCAGCTTATGGTTTCTTCTGAGGATTTCGGAAATTTGGTCGGTGGCTTTCTCTGTCACTCCTTCCGTTATGGCAGAGCATTGTATGCCGCCGAGATAAGTTTGTGCGAGCAGTCTCTTCATTACGGAGGTGTAAGGCGCAAGCACGAGGTCGTCCTGGTCCATGCCCATGGAGTTGTAACCTTTTTTCTTCAGCACTCCCACCACTCTAAACGGTATGCTGTTGAATCTCACCACCTTGCCGATGGGGTCGCCACCGTTGGGGAAGAGGTTGTCAACCACGGTCTGTCCGAGCACACACACTTTTGCGCTGGTCTTTATGTCAGCGTCGGTGAACATCTCTCCGTCGGCCACGTTCAGCTGCCTTATTTCCATATAGTCTTGGTTTACGCCATATATGGTAGAAGGCGTGTTCTCGTTGCCGTAGATAAACTGTCCGCTTTTGTTCACCACAGGACTGATGGCCTTGATGTATGTACACTCTTCCTTGATAGACTCGTAGTCAGTCATTTTGAGAGTCTCCATAGACGATGCGTCCTGTCTCACTCCGCCTCTTCTGTCGGCTCCCGGTCCAATCATGATCATGTTCGAGCCCATTTCGGCGATGTTAGCCTGTATGCTTATCTTTGTGCCTTGTCCCACGGCAAGCATGGTGATGACCGACGCAATACCGATTATTATTCCGAGTGCCGTGAGGAACGAGCGCGTCTTGTTTGCTGCGATGGCCCTTAGTGCAATTTTTAAAAGATTGGTATAATTCATAGTTATTCGTCAGTTGATGCCGGCAGTGCCGCTAATCCCTCGGCGGCCGACATGATGTTGTTGTTTACTTCGTCGCTGATCACCTTTCCGTCCCTGAGCATAATGTTGCGGCTGGAGTAGTTTGCAATGTCAGGGTTGTGGGTGACGAAAATGATGGTTCGTCCCTCGGCGTGCAGTTTCTGGAACAGCACGAGAATCTCAAACGACGTTCGTGTGTCGAGGTTTCCTGTTGCCTCGTCGGCGAGTATCACTGCGGGATTGTTCACCAGTGCGCGTGCTATTGCCACACGCTGCATCTGTCCTCCCGACATCTGGTTTGACTTGTGGTAGAGTCTGTCGCCGAGTCCCACGGCTTTCAGTGCTTCTATGGCCCTCTCGTGCCTTTCCTGTGCGCTCACGCTCGAGTTGTACATCAGCGGCAGTTCCACATTCTCCACGCTGGTGGTCTTTGCCAGCAGGTTGTAGTTTTGGAATATGAAGCCTATTTTCCTGTTTCTCAGCACAGCCCTTTGCGATCTCGACATTGTCCTTACGGGAACTCCGTCGAGAATGTATTCTCCGCTCGAGGGAGTGTCAAGACATCCCAACTGGTTGAGCAACGTAGACTTACCCGAACCAGACTTTCCCATGATGGTAACGAATTCTCCTTCGTAAATCTTAAACGACACGCCTCGTAGGGCGTGAACTGTTTCGTCGCCCACCAGGAAGTCTCTCTTGACGTTTTGCAGTTCTATAACAACTTTCTTGTCTGTCATAATTCATTCCGTCCTTTCCCGTTGTTTTATTTTTTCTTTCTTCCCGGAGGTCCAGGTGCGAATGGCGACCTTTCCTGTTGTTCTCCCATGCCTTCAGGCTGTTCAGACATCTCTTCCACGCCGGTCACAATCGTGGAAGCCTCGCTGATGCCTGAGATCACTTCGGTGTTGATACCGTCGCTCATGCCAATCTGCAGGCTGTGTGCCTTCAGTGTGTTGCCTTCCTTTGTCCACACTTTGTTCTTTCCGTTAGTGTCCTGAATTTTCATCTTTCCCACGGTCTCTTGTGTCGGGTTGAATCTCAGAGCCTTGCTTGGCACGCATAGCACGTTTTGCTTTTCGGCAGTGAAAATAGTGACGTTGGCAGTGAGTCCCGGTTTCAGTTTCAGGTCGTTGTTTGGTGCGCTTATCACCACCTCGTACGTCACCACATTGTTTGTGGTAGTGGCTTCCTGTCTCACCTGTGTCACTTCTCCCTCGAAAGTGTCGTTAGGGTAGGCGTCAACGGTGAAAGTCACCCTTGCTCCTTCCTTCACTTCGCCGATGTCAGCCTCGTCCACGTCGGCAATCACTCTCATGTCGGTAAGGTTTTGTGCGATGGTGAAGAGTTCAGGAGTGTTGAAGCTGGCAGCCACTGTCTGTCCTTCCTCCACCGATTTGGAGAGCACCACTCCGTCTATAGGCGATGTGATGGTGGCGTAGCCGAGGTTTGTCTGAGCCTTAGTCACCGACTCCTTAGCCGATGCCACGCTTTGTCTTGCCTTGTCGTAAGAGAGCTTAGCGGTTTCGTATTCGTCGGCGCTGACGAGCCCTTTGTCAAACAGAGTTTTGTATCGTTTGTAGTTGTCGCTTTCATACTTCAGTGTCGACATTGCGCTTGAGAGGTTAGCCTTTGTAGTGTTGAGTTCGCTTATGAGGTTTGTCTTGTCGAGTTCGGCAATCACCTGTCCTTTTTTCACCACGCTGTTGTAGTCCACAAACAGCTTGCTCACGATACCCGACACCTGTGTACCGACGGTCACAGATGTCACCGGTTCGATAGTTCCTGTTGCCGTTACGCTGTTTTGTATATTCGCCCTGACGGCCTTTTCTGTCTTAAACTGTATTTGGACGTCTTTTTGTTTTCCCGAGAGCATCCATGCAGCCACAGCCACAATGATTGCAGCGGCTGCGATATACCATAATTTGCTAATTTTTTTCATATTTGTTTATTAATTAAAAAATTTTCATATGTCGCCCGTTTCAGGAGTTAAGTAGTTATGGAGTTATCGCTCCCGTTGGTCGCTGGGAGTTAAGACAATAGTCTTTTCGCTTTCTTTCAGGAGTTTTCTCGGCTTAATCATTTGTCTTAACTCCTTAACTCCTTAACTCCTTAACTCCTTAACTCCTGAATTAACTCCCCCTATCTGCCCATTAAAGCAGGTTCATGGTGTCGGTGGCGATCATCAGTTCCTCGTCGGTAGGGATGATGCACACGGTGACCTTGGAGTCGGGGGTGGAGATGACTTTCTCTACGCCACGCAAGCCCTTGTTGAGCTCCTTGTCTATTTTCACGCCGAGGAATTCCAGACCCTCGCACGACTCCTGACGGGTGCTCCACTGGTTCTCGCCTACACCGGCCGTGAACACGATGATGTCAACACCACCCATGGCGGCAGCGTATGCACCGATGTACTTCTTTATGCGGTAGTTGTACATCTGCATGGCCAGCACGGCCTTTGGCTCGCCCTTTTCGCAGGCAGCCTCCACTTCGCGCATGTCGGAAGAGAGCTGGGTGATGCCGAGCACACCGCTCTTTTTGTTTAGAAGGTCAGAGATGCCGTCGGCGTCGAGGTTGAGCTTCTTCTGGAGGAATGCCACTGCGCCGCCGTCGATGTCGCCCGAACGAGTACCCATCATCACGCCTTCCAACGGAGTGAGGCCCATAGAGGTGTCGACGCACTTGCCGCCGTCCACGGCAGCGATGGAAGCGCCGTTGCCGATGTGGCAGGTGATGATCTTCTTGTCTTCGGGCTTTACGCCGAGAAAGTCGCACACGCGCTGTGCCACATAGCGGTGGCTGGTGCCGTGGAATCCGTAGCGGCGTATGCCATACTTCTCGTACAGCTCGTATGGCACGGCATACATGTAGGCGTAGTCGGGCATGGTCTGGTGGAAGGCGGTGTCGAACACGCCCACCTGAGGCAGCCCGGGCATGAGTTCCGACACAGCGTTGACGCCCTTGAGGTTTGCCGGGTTGTGTAGTGGAGCCAGGTCGCTGCACTCCTCAAACACCTTGAGCACCTCGTCTGTGAGCAGTACGCTCTTGTTGAACTTCTCTCCGCCGTGCACCATACGGTGTCCCACAGCGTCAATTTCCTTCAGGTCTTTGATTACTCCGATTTCCGGGTCGGTAAGTAGTGAGAAGATGAACTTCACACCCTCTGTGTGTTCAGGGATGTCGTGCATTATCTGCTTCTTTTCTCCGTTAGCCAGTTTAACCTTGACGAAAGCACCGTCGAGACCTACTCTCTCTGCACCTCCGGAAGTCATGGCTTCCTTGGTGTCCATGTTGTAGAGCGCATACTTTATAGATGAGCTGCCACAGTTTAAAACTAATATTTTCATTGCGTTTTAAATGAAGAATGAAGAATGAAGAATGAAGAATGGCTGCGCGAACCGAAGGCAGAGCCGAGCTTGCTCGAGCTATGCTGATGTGAAGCCAGTCATATCATTCTTTATTCCACATTCATTTTTTTTTTATTATTGTTTATTGTATTCTTTTTTATTGTTTTTATGGAAGAGACCAACAAGGCGATGATTTCGCTGCAATCTTTAGCCATACTGTCAAATTGTGGTTCAGACAAGTATCCTGTATCCTTTAGAAGATTTAGCCAGTTGATAGTCTCATTAGCCTCTTTCAATGCAATGGATAGCTTTGAAGCAAAATCCAAGGGACTTTGAGCGAATTCTGATTCATGAACATTAGCGGAGATAGAAGTGCCAGAACGTAATATCTGATTATATATTGAGGCAAGTCGCCAATCGTTGTCTGATAAATGCAGGAACATTTTCACAACCCTCACTGCAAAATCATAACTTTTGATATGCAGTGGCGATTCTTCCCTCCTATAATTATATTTTCTATCGTTCATAGTATAAATAATGAGTTAGAAATATGAGGAGCCCTTCTTCATTCTTCACTCTTCATTCTTCACTCTTCACTCTTCATTCTTCATTCTTCATTCTTCACTCTTCATTTTTTTCTACTTTTTCGCATCCATTGCCTGACATGCCGTAATGGCCACCATCTTGTAGATGTCGTCCACGGAGCAGCCGCGGCTGAGGTCGTTCACGGGGCGGGCGATGCCTTGGAGGATTGGGCCGAGGGCGGTGGCGCCGCCGAGACGCTCGACGAGTTTGTAGGAGATGTTGCCCACTTCGAGACATGGCACTACCAGCACGTTGGCATGACCGGCTATCTTGCTGCCCGGAGCCTTCTTCTCGCCTACGGTTGGCACGAGAGAGGCGTCGGCCTGAAGCTCGCCGTCTATCTGCAGGTCTGGAGCCATCTCCTTGGCCAGACGGGTGGCCTCCACTACCTTGTCCACCACCTCGTGGCTTGCGCTGCCCTTGGTGGAGAAGCTCAGCATGGCCACGCGCGGCTCCTCAAAGCCGGCTACACTCTTGGCGGTCTGGGCTGTACATACGGCAATCTGTGCCAGCTGGCTTGCGTCGGGCATAGGTGTCACTGCCACGTCGCCCATCACGAGGATTCCTTCCTCGCCATACTGAGCCTTGTCGGTGATGAGCAGCATGGCACCGCTCACGCATGAGATGCCTGGGGCACACTTGATAATCTGCAGGGCAGGACGCAGTGTGTCGCCCGTGGTGCTCAGCGCACCGCTGATTTGTCCGTCGGCACCCTCTGTCTTGATAATCATACATCCGAGGTAGAGCGGATTCTTCACCAGCTCGCGTGCCTTCTCGATGGTCATTCCCTTCTTCTTGCGAAGTTCTGTGAGCAGTTGGGCATACTCTTCCGACTTCGGGTTGTTTTCGGGGTCGATAAGTGTAGCCTTGTCGATGTTTTTCAGTCCCCACTGCTCAGCCAATGAGTGAATCTCGTCGGGGTTGCCGATGAGTATGAGGTCTGCTACGTCTTCTGCCAACACACGGTCGGCTGCTCTCAATGTGCGCTCCTCTGTAGCTTCAGGGAGCACGATGCGCTGCTTGTTGCTCTTAGCGCGCTCAATGATTTTTTGTACTAAATCCATAGTTGTTTTTTATGTAGTTCTGAAATTTGTTTCCTGCTTAATGTGCGGGTTGTTTTGCCAACTCCACTTTACAATTTGCAAAAGTAAACAAAATATTTGGAATAGTTGGTATTTCATCTGCTTTTTTTTATTAAAATGTGATTTTTTTCTTTGGATATTACCACTTTTTAGTGTAACTTTGCAGTCGGAATAAGTACATTAATAAATATATAAGCAAATTATGGCAAAAAAAGCATTACTAATGATTCTCGACGGATGGGGAATCGGCAAACACGGAAATGGTGACGTGATCTACAACACACCAACACCTTATCTTGACTATCTTACAGCTATCAGCGCTCACTCGGAACTTCAGGCCTCAGGCGAAAACGTGGGTCTGCCCGACGGACAGATGGGCAACTCGGAAGTGGGACACCTCAACATCGGAGCAGGTCGAGTGGTATATCAGGACCTTGTGAAAATCAACCGTGCCTGCAAGGACGGCTCTATCATGGAAAACCCTGGCATCAAGGCTGCATACAGCTACGCCAAGGAGAACGGCAAGCGCCTTCACCTCATGGGACTTACATCTGACGGCGGCGTACACTCTTCTCTCGACCACCTGTTCAAGCTCGTGGAGATAGGAAAGGAGTACGGGCTGACGCAGACTTTCGTGCACTGCTTCATGGACGGACGCGACACCGACCCGAAGAGCGGTGTGGGCTTCATCAAGCAGCTCTCTGAGGTGTGTGAGAAAAACGACGCCCACATAGCTTCCATCGTAGGACGATTCTATGCCATGGACCGCGACAAGCGCTGGAACCGCGTGAAGGAGGCTTATGACCTGCTCGTGGAGGGCAAGGGAAAGCAGGCTGAGTGTATGGTGAAGGCCATGGAGGAAAGCTACGAGGAAGGCGTGACCGACGAGTTTATCAAGCCTATCAACAACGCAAAGGTTGACGGAACTATACAGGAAGGCGACGTGGTGATATTCATCAACTTCCGCAACGACCGCGCAAAGGAGCTCACTCAGGTGCTCACACAGCAGGACATGCCGGAGGAAGGCATGAAGACCATTCCTGGACTGCAGTACTACTGCATGACTCCATACGACGCTTCGTTTACCGGAGTGAACATCCTCTTCCCGAAAGAGAACGTGGGCAACACCCTCGGCGAATATCTCAGCAGCAAGGGAAAGAAGCAGCTCCACACGGCAGAGACAGAGAAATATGCTCACGTGACTTTCTTCTTCAACGGCGGACGTGAGGCTCCATACGAGGGCGAGGACAGAATTCTCGTGCCTTCTCCAAAGGTGGCCACATACGACCTCAAGCCTGAGATGTCGGCATACGAGGTGAAGGACAAACTCGTGGGTGCCATCAACACTCAGGAGTATGACTTCATCGTGGTGAACTTCGCTAACGGCGACATGGTGGGACACACCGGTGTATACAATGCCATTGCGAAGGCCGTACACGCTGTGGACAACTGCGTGCGCGACGTGATAGAGGCAGCCAAGGCCAACGACTACGAGGCCATCATCATTGCCGACCACGGTAATGCCGACAATGCCATCAACGAGGACGGCACTCCAAACACCGCCCACTCCCTTAACCCCGTTCCATTTATCTACGTGACCGACAACAACTCGGCAACAGTAAAGGACGGACGCCTTGCCGACGTGGCTCCATCAATACTCCACATCATGGGTCTTGAGCAACCGGAAGACATGACAGGTGAGAACCTGATCTGTGATAATAAGTAGGAGTATTTAGGGAGTTAAGGAGTTAAGGAGTTAAGGAGTTAAGGAGTTAAGACAAATGTCCAAGCCTTAGAACACTGCGCTCGTCACTATTGTCTTAACTCCTTAACTCCTTAACTCCTGAAAAATACTCCCTGCCCCCATTACATAATTTTTATTTTTTTAATTTGAAGACATTTGAAGAACTGGGCGTTAGCGAAGAGATTCGCCGCGCTATTGAGGAATTGGGATTCGAAAACCCAATGCCTGTACAGGAAGAAGTAATCCCTTATTTACTTGGAAGTCGCAACGACGTTATTGCATTGGCACAGACAGGAACAGGCAAGACTGCTGCCTTCGGTATACCAGTGCTACAGAAACTGGATCCTAAAAGCAAGGAAACACAGGCACTGGTGCTCAGTCCCACACGTGAGCTGTGCCTGCAAATTGCCGACGACCTGAAGGACTTCTCCAAACACATGAAAGGAGTGAATATTGTGGCCGTATACGGCGGAACGTCAATCGAAAACCAAATACACGCTCTCAGGCATGGCGCACAGATTATTGTTGCCACACCTGGACGTCTCATCGACCTTATGCACCGTGGAAAGGCAAAGCTCGAAAACGTGAACAACGTGGTGCTCGACGAGGCCGACGAGATGCTGAACATGGGCTTTGCCGACAGCATCAACGAGATATTTGAAGGTGTGCCCGAAGAGCGCAACACCCTCCTCTTCTCTGCCACCATGAGCAGGGAAATAGAAAAGATTGCAAAGAGCTATCTGCATGAATATAAGGAGATTGTGGTGGGTAGCAGAAACGAGGGCGCTGAAAACGTAAACCATATCTACTACCTCGTGAACGCAAAAGACAAGTATCTCGCACTGAAACGAATAGTCGATTTCAACCCGAAGATTTTCGGCATCATTTTCTGTCGTACAAAACTCGAGACGCAAGAGATTGCCGACAAGCTCATTCACGACGGATACAACGCAGAAAGCCTCCACGGCGACCTCAGCCAGCAGCAGCGAGACTTGACCATGCAGAAGTTCCGTCAGCACCTCACACAGCTGCTCGTGGCCACCGACGTGGCTGCCAGAGGACTCGACGTGGACGACCTCACACACGTGATAAACTTCGGACTGCCCGATGACATCGAGAGCTATACCCACCGCAGCGGACGCACAGGACGAGCAGGAAAGAAGGGTACGTCGATATCCATCATCCACACACGCGAGAAGCACAAGATGAGGGCCATAGAGAAAGAGATAGGAAAG
>CALZAP010000038.1 GCA_945614335.1 uncultured Prevotella sp. | reverse complement strand
ATTCGCTGCATGATGTTCAGCATGAGACGTTCGGTCTGCAGCAGCGAGCGCACCTTTCCGCTCACCACCATGGCAATGTCGCCTTTCTTCACCCTTGTGCCGTCTTCCATGAGCACTTCCACTTTCAGTTCGGGGTCGAAACGTCTGAACACTTCCTTTGCCACCTCTACTCCAGCGAGCACTCCGTCTTCTTTTATAAGAAGGTGGGACTTGCCCATTGCATCTTCAGGTATGCAACACAATGTGGTATGGTCGCCGTCGCCAATGTCTTCTGCAAAGGCGAGGTCGATAAGTCTGTCTACTAATTCTTCTACTTTAAGCATTGTATCTTTATTTAACGATTAAATCATTTAATTATGAGTTTCTATTTCGTAAAAAATGGAGTTTATATTTTCTACAAATACAATCCCACTCCAAGACGGAAGCCGATTTCACTATAGTCCTTATGGCTCTTGAACGACTGGTTGTAATATATCTCCGGTTCGATAGTCACATAGCGTCCGATGAAAAAGGCATAGCCCACATGAACGCTCGGGAGGAAATCGTCGTAAAGGTCGCCTACATGAAGATAGTTTACTCCGGCACCAAGATAAATGCCGTTCTGCTCTATATAGTAGCGGGCACCGGCTCCTAACGACAGCTGGGCTGGCACGTCGGTGCTTTTCTTATAGCCCACAGAACCGAGAACCATGACATTGTCCATGAAGAGATAACCACCCTTGGCAGACAAGCCGAAACTGGTCTTCTCACTGCCGTTGTAACTGAGATTAAGTCCGGACAAAGAGACGTTTGCATACTTCTTTCCGGATTCAAACTGGGCATGGGCGGCAATGGCCACCATAATTGCCATTACTACAAGACATAGTTTCTTTTTCATAATTGATACTGTTTTTTATTTATAATATTGTATTTAAGTTTCGCATTTGCCCAACTTATTTCCCCTTGTACTTCACATAACGGGAATGCCATACATGGAACCATCCGTAAAAAGCGAAGAGAACCGCCACTCCCAATGGATACCCTACAGTCTCGGACATGCCGAAAGCCTGATGGGAAACGAAGAGGAATGTTGAACATACAGTGGTCATGAACAACGCCGGGACAAGAGTGATGATATACGGCTTGTCGTTCATCACAAGATATGCCGTTAGTGTCCACAAGCCGAAGACAGCCAAAGTCTGGTTTGCCCAACCAAAATACTTCCATACCACATTAAAGCCATCCGGATTGCCTATCTGCCAGAACAGCAAGGCGAGGCAGGCAAGAAACATCGGAATGCAGATGAGAAGGCGGTTGCGGATGCCCTTCTGCTCAAAGTGCAACGACTCTGCTATAATGAGACGGGCGGAACGGAACGCTGTGTCGCCACTGGTGATGGGAGCCGCCACCACACCGAGCACTGCCAATATGCCTCCTATCATGCCGAGCCAGTCTTCACACATAAGGTATACCACCTTAGGTGCGGAAGTGGAAAGGCCAAGCTCTTTAGTGGCCTCAAACATGGTGTAGCCGGGAGTAGGGTCGCCATAGAAGAAATAGGAAGACACGGCTGCCCACACCAAAGCCACAATGCCTTCGGTAATCATGGCACCGTAGAATATCGGACGGCCCATCTTCTCACTCTTCAGGCAACGAGCCATCAATGGACTCTGTGTGGCATGGAAACCGCTGATGGCTCCACAGGCAATGGTGATGAAGAGACATGGGAAAAGCTGGTCTTTGAAAGAGCTGTCCACCGTAAGTGCCTTGTTGCCAAGACCATCCCACAATTCCGGGATAGAAGGCCACTTAAGCACAAGCACAACCACAAGCGCAACTGCCATGAACAACAGCGCAATGGCAAACAACGGATAAATCCTGCCTATGAGCTTGTCGATGGGAAGCAGAGTGGCTATGATATAATAAAGGAATATTACAATCACCCACATGGCTGTGGTGCCGCCAAACATTTCAAGAATCTCTGCTGGGCTATAAACAAACACCGAACCGAGAATCATCAGGAGGAAAACACAGAAAAACAAGATGGCCTTCTCTGCCTTTGAGCCAAGATAGCGGCCAACGATGGCTGGCAGACTGGCTCCTTCGTTGCGCATAGACAACATTCCTACCATGAAATCGTGAACAGCTCCGGCAAAAATGCAGCCAAAGACTATCCACAGAAAACTCGACGGACCAAACTTCGCGCCCATGATGGCACCGAAAATGGGACCTGTGCCCGCAATGTTCAAAAACTGGATGAGGAAGACTTTCCAATTTGGCATGGCTATGTAGTCCACACCATCAGACTTGGCTATCGCCGGAGTCACACGGTCGTCGGGGCCAAACACCTTTTCAACAAACTTGCCGTAGGTGAAATAGCCTATGACAAGAGCTACAAGACAAATTGCGAATGATACCATAATATTTTTATTAAATAATTATTTCTTTACCTCCTCTTTCTTAAATCGTGCGTACCACACAAGAAAGACACCCCAAGTGGCGATGGAAACGGCAAAACCGAGAGGATAGCCCACCTCTGGCTGAAGAGACAGCAACTGGCGCGACACAAACAGATAGGTCAGACACACAAATGTCATAAACACCGCCGGGACATATGTAATAAGGTATTGCTTATGCTCCTTCACAAGATAGACAGTGAGAGCCCAAAGCGTAATGGCAGTAAGACACTGGTTAAACCAGCCCAAATACTGCCAAAGCACACCGAATCCATCGGGATTTGCCACCTGCCACATCAGCAGGGAGAAGGTGCAGAGAAACAATGGTATGGTGATGAGGAGTCGACGCTTCAGTGTGCGCTGTTCTATCCTGATGAAATCGGCAATTATCAGACGTGCAGAACGAAGAGAGGTGTCGCCGGTGGTTATTGGTGCGGCCACTATTCCCAACAAGGCGAGTATGCCTCCAGCAATGCCAAGCCAGTCCTTGCACACTATGTTCACCACCTGCGGAGCCGAAGTGGCAAAACCGCTGTTGCCTGTGGCTGACAGTATCTCATAGCCTGGCTGAGGTGTTGCATAGAAGAAATAGGAACCTATGGTAGCCCAGATAAGGGCAACGATGCCCTCGGTGATCATTGCGCCATAGAACACCGGTCGTCCGAGACGCTCCGAAGACATGCAACGGCCCATCAGAGGGCTCTGGGTGGCATGGAAACCACTTATCGCTCCACATGAGATCACAATGAAAAGGCATGGAAAGATGTTGTCCTTCCAGTCGGGGCTTACCTCCATGGCCTTGTTGCCCAATCCATCCCACACCTCAGGTATGGTAGGCCATTTCACCAATAGTAAAGCTAACATGGCTACTGCCATAAACAACAATGAGGCTGCAAACAGTGGATATATGCGCCCAATGATGTTCTTAATGGGAAGGAGGGTGGCTATAAGATAATACACGAAGATGACCACTATCCAAAAGGTCACAGAACCGGTGATATTGCTTAGGATGGCGGCAGGACTATAAACAAACACCGCTCCCACTATCATCAGGAGAAACACCGTGAGTACAAGCATGGCGGCGCGAACCTTCGACCCAAGATACTTGCCGATGACCTCCGGCAAGCCTATGCCGCCATTGCGCATGGACACCATGCCGCTGAGATAATCGTGAACTGCTCCGGCGAAAATGCAGCCAAAGACAATCCACAGATAACTCGAAGGTCCGAACTTGGCACCCATGATGGCACCGAAAATGGGTCCAGTGCCTGCGATGTTTAGGAACTGGATCATGAAAATCTTCCATTTCGGAAGAGTTATGAAGTCGATACCGTCGGCTTTCAAAACTGCTGGCGTTGGACGGTCGTCGGGACCGAAGACTCTCTCGACCGCCTTACCGTAAATGATGTAACCTAACACTAAGGCTACAAGACTGACAATAAAAGAAATCATATTTTTCTCAAGTTTTTATAAATTCTTTGGTGCAAAAGTAGCAATTTAATTTGAAATATGAAAAAAAACTCATAACTTTGCAGCCAAATTTATAAAAAAAGAATGAAACATACCACTTTTTTGCCAAAATATGCCCTCATTATTATAATGTTGTGCATGGCAACAACATTTTGGGCAAACGGAAAACACGAGGTTAGGGCAGTCTGGCTTACTACCATCGGCGGACTCGACTGGCCTCACTCTTACGCACAATCAGCCCATTCCATCGAAAAGCAGAAAAACGAGCTCAGAGACATGCTCGACAAACTGCAACTCGCCAATATCAACACAGTGTTGCTTCAGACAAGGGTTAGGGCCACAACCATCTATCCTTCGACCATAGAGCCATGGGACGGATGCATGTCGGGAATGCCTGGTAAGTCGCCAGGATACGACCCGTTGGCATTCGCCATCGACGAGTGCCACAGTAGAGGTATGGAGCTCCACGCCTGGGTGGTGAGCATTCCTATCGGGAAATGGAACGGATACGGATGCCGACAACTAAGGAAGTCAAGGCCCGATATTGTTAAGCGAATAGCTGATGAGGGCTTCGTGAACCCGGAAAAGGCGGCTTCGGCTGACTACATCGCTTCCATTTGCGCCGAGATAACTGAAAAGTATGACATCGACGGCATTCACCTCGACTATATCAGGTATCCTGAAACATGGCAAGGACGGATTGACGTCGTAAAAGGCAGGAAAAACATCACTCGCATCGTGGAAAAGGTGGCGAGGGAGGTGAAGGCAAGAAAGCCTTGGGTGAAGATGAGCTGCTCGCCTGTGGGAAAGCACGACGACTTAGCCAGATTCTCAAGCTACGGTTGGAACGCTCGCACTAAAGTATGCCAGGATGCACAGAAATGGCTCGCCGACGGACTCATGGACCAACTCTACCCGATGATGTATTTCCGCGGAAACCAGTATTTCCCGTTTGCGGTGGACTGGAAAGAAAACGACTATGGCAAGGCTGTGGCGTCGGGACTTGGCATCTACTTCCTTTCACCCAAAGAGAAAGACTGGGACATCGATATCTTGCGACGTCAACTTCACTTTCTTCACGACGCAGGTTTAGGACAGGCTTTCTTCAGGTGTAAATTCCTGTTAGACAATGTAAAAGGCATTTATGATGTAGTAAAGAATGAAGTGAATGTCTTTCCTGCCCTCATTCCGGAGATACAATCGCCTAATGGTGAGAACACTGTCCAGACTCCACTTGCGCTACATCTTGTAAAAGGTAACGGAATAGACAGGCTTAGCTGGAACGACACAAAGGCATACCCGCAGGCAGACGGTGGTTACCACCTATATAATATATATATGTCGGAGAGCTATCCCGTAGATACCGACAACCCTTCAAATCTCATAGCCACACGCTGGACAAAGACAAGCATCGACATTCCGGCTACAGACCGCCGTAAGCCCAAACACTATGCAGTGACAGCCATCAACCGCTATGGCCTCGAAAGCAAGGCAGCCTGCACACCGGCGCCAGCCACACTATCGGCACACGACGTTGAAGGCATGCTTCCGTGCAACGGCACCATACTCCATCTTCCCGCAAAGGCAGCATCATCAGACGCCGAATACCTGGCGATAGAAAGCGCCGTGGGAAATATCGTGGCCACCCTTCCCTACTCCACACAGGAAGTAAATGTAACATTCATTCCGGAAGGATTCTATGTCGTTAGGTCGCTCAACAGAAAAGGGGCAAGCCACAGAATGGGATTCTTCATAATAAAACGCTAAACAAAATGGAAAAAATCATATTGGGCATCGACCCCGGAACAAACATCATGGGATATGGGGTCATAAAAGTAAGGGACAACAAGGCCGAGATGGTCACTATGGGCATCATCGACCTCAGGAAGTTTGGAGACTCATACCTCAAGCTTGGACATATTTTCGAAAGGGTGACTGGCATCATCGACGCCTATCTTCCCGATGAAATGGCCATTGAGGCTCCTTTCTTCGGAAAAAACGTACAGTCGATGCTGAAACTCGGAAGGGCTCAGGGAACTGCCATTGCTGCCGCCGTACACCACGGAGTGCCTATACACGAATATGCACCACTGAAAATCAAGATGGCCATAACCG
This sequence comes from uncultured Prevotella sp., assembly GCA_945614335.1. Taxonomy (GTDB): domain Bacteria; phylum Bacteroidota; class Bacteroidia; order Bacteroidales; family Bacteroidaceae; genus Prevotella. The sequence continues at coordinate 2,938 of CALZAP010000038.1, read as the reverse complement.
GACAGGGACAGGCTTCGAAGGAGCAAGTGGCAGGAATGTTGCAACGCCTTCTCAAACTCGACGAGAAAGAAATGGGACGGTTTATGGATGCCACAGACGCTCTCGGAGCCGCATACTGCCACTACCTGCAAATGAGCAGGCCGGAAACAAATGCAAAGCAATACCGGGGATGGAAGGATTTCGTGAATAAAAACAAAGAAAGAGTAACGGGAAATTAATGACTCAACTTTGATATGTAATTATACATGCCAAACTTGAATAATAATACAAAAACACTATGCAAAGAATTATTGAAATAGAAAACGGGGTGACCCGTATGCCGGAATGGCGACTCGCACAACCTGTGAATTTCACACTCGACGAAGGAGAACATATTGCAATAGTAGGAGGAAACGCAAGCGGAAAATCAATGCTCGTCGACATCATCACAGGACGACACCCACTGCTGATGAACGAGCCGAAGTACGACTTCAGGCCAAGCACACACGAACTGGCATCGGAAAACATCAAATACATAGCTTTCCGTGACTCTTACGGAGACAGCGACGGACAATACTATCTGCAACAACGGTGGAACCAACAGGAGATAGACAAGGAAACGCCTATCGTCAACGACCTGCTGGAAAAGGCTTTCCTCATGGCGGGTGAAGACAACGCTGAACGCCGACAACTGCAGTCCCACCTCTACGACCTCTTCCATATCAGTCACCTACTCGACAAATACATCATACTGCTTTCGAGCGGCGAGCTGCGTAAGTTTCAGCTTACCAAGACTTTGCTTGCCGACCCGAGAGTGCTCGTAATGGACAATCCCTTCATCGGACTCGACGCAGGCACACGCGACCAACTCAAGACCCTGCTCACCACCCTTTCACGCGAAAGGTCGCTACAGATTATTCTCGTATTGTCGAAAACCGACGACATTCCTGACTTCATTACCCACGTGGTGGAGGTGAAAGACATGACTGTCGGCAAGAAAATGACAAGAAAGGAATATGTAGAACAAAGACCTGCCGACCCGGAAAAAGTACTTTCCGAAGAAATGAAAGAGGCTATTGTCAACATGCCTTACCGTAGCAACGAATACTCTTCAGACGAAGTGATAAAAATGGAAAAGGTGTGCATAAGATATGGCGAACGTGTGATTCTCGACACTCTCGACTGGACTGTGAGAAACGGAGAAAGATGGGCACTCGGAGGACAAAATGGTGCTGGAAAGTCAACTCTTCTGTCGCTCGTTTGTGCCGACAACCCACAAAGCTACGCCTGCGACATCGCTCTCTTCGGCCATGCAAGAGGCTCCGGCGAAAGCATCTGGGACATAAAGAAACATATAGGCTATGTCTCTCCCGAAATGCACAGGGCCTACAACCGCAACCTCCCTGCCATCCGCATTGTGGCAAGCGGCCTGAAAGACTCCATGGGACTGTATGTAAAACCGGAAAAATCGGAATACGACGTCTGCCGGTGGTGGATGGAAGTGTTTGGACTGAAAGGAAAGGAAGACACGTCGTTCCTGAAACTCTCAAGCGGCGAGCAGCGTCTCGTTCTGCTCGCCAGAGCTTTCGTGAAAGACCCGCAGCTGCTCATTCTCGATGAACCGCTTCATGGTCTCGACAACCGCAACCGACGCTTGGTGAAAGACGTGATCAACGCCTTCTGTCTACGCCGCCACAAGACTCTCGTCATGGTGTCGCACTATCAGGAGGAACTTCCCTCCTGCATCGACCATCAGCTGACGCTGAAAAGACATGTCTGACTATCTCAGTCTCAATCCCTGCCCTATCACTATATTGTCGTAAGGCGTCATGTTGTTCATCTTATAGAGATTTTTCATGCGGATACCGTAGAGCTGTGATATGGAGTACATCGACTCTCCGGCACGCACATAGTGCAAACGGTCGACATAGCTCTTCGGTGCTTTCTTCGCCTTCTTCTTTAGATAAATGATGTCGCCTTCCGACAGACTTGCCGAAACAGGCAGTTCGTTATACGAAGCCAGCTTCCGCTCGCTGATGCCCACTTCCTTGGCTATCGACATGAAAGTGTCGCCGCGGCGAGCCTTCAGGTAGTAGTTGTTGTTGAACTTATATATTGGGTGGATCATTCCGCCAGGACCCACGCGGTCCTTTGTGGCTGAAGCCAAGAAGCGGTCGTAGTGTTTGGCATGGTCGTATTCATAGAGTTTGTACAACTCAATTATCTGGATGAGCTTTGTGGCATAGTTAGGATTGGTAGCATATCCCGCAGCCTTCAGTCCGTGTGCCCATCCCTTGTAGTCGGTGGTTTTCAGACTGAACAAGCCTTGGTAACGCTTTCCTGAAACCAGGAAGCGTGAGTGGTCCTCATAACTCTCGTATGCGTTGTCGTATGCCCGGAAACACTCGTTACGGGCGTCGTCGTCATGATGAACCGTACGTCCCTTCCACCCATGACACTTTATGCCAAAGTGGTTGTTGCCCTTTCGTACAAGCTCGCTCCTGCCCGCTCCCGACTCAACGAGTCCCTGGGCGAGAGTGATGCTGGCCGGTATACGGTGTTTTTTCATCTGCTCTATTGCCACATCTTTATATTGGTCAATATATTGTTGGTAAGTGGAGTTCCACTTCATCTGGGCCGTGGCCATCATTGCGTTTAATAGTAACGCAACGACAAAAAATGTTTTTTTCATTCAATAAACCTGCGATAAACTGATTTTCTTGTGCAAAATTATACAAAAAATGCGAGGATAAAGAAGATTTTTATTAATTTTGCAAGAAAATTAGTTTTATTATGGAAGTAAAGACTATTTCAACAACATTTCATGTGGCTGACTTCGACGAATTGTCTGCCGAGGACAGACTACTCGTGGAAAGAGCCATCAGTCAGACCGAGGCTTCCTATGCCCCCTACTCCCACTTCCACGTGGGTGCCGCCGTAAGGCTTGACAACGGTGTTA